>CAZCVS010000062.1:0-11375 GCA_964501845.1 uncultured Iamiaceae bacterium | reverse complement strand
CGCTGTGGCGCCCGCCCTCCACCGTCGTCGACCAGGGCCTCGATGCGTTCGACCAGGCCGGCATCGACCCCGACGACGTCCAGATCCGCTCCAACCGGCTGACGTGGGGCGACATCCAGCTGCGAGTCACGTCCGACGGCCGCTGGTGGCGCTTCGAGAAGCGCGGCCGCGCCTGGGAGCTGGTCGAGCCCCCCAGCGACCGCCCCGACGACCTGGTCTCGAGCTGACCGCTACTGCGGGAGCTGGGGGAGGGCGGCGTCGAACAGTCCAGCCTCGAGGTCGTTCAGCACGCGGTCGATCTTCTGGTGGGCGCGGATGCGCCTGGTAAACGGCAGCACCTCGGCCACGTCGATGGCGGAGGTCACCTCCTCGAGCGCAGCCAGCACCGGATCCAGCGAGCGGGCCAACTCCGGGCGGCCCTCGCCCAGGGTCAGCACCGACGCCCGGAGGCGCTCGACGCGGCGCTCGAGCTTGCGGCGCCCGAACCGGTAGGCCCAGGAGGCCGGGGCAGGATCGACGCCACCGGGACCGGCGAGCGACCGCTGGGCGGCCCGCTCGGCCCGCCACTGGCTGGCGCTGTCGGTCAGCGTGCGGCCGTGCTTGGCCAGCTGCGCCCGGACCTCGGGGTCGCTGAGGCGCTGCAGGGCGATGAGCGCCAGCGAGATCGAGATCCGCTTGAGGTCCTTCTTCGAGGACTTCTTGGGCGACTCGTCCATCGACTCATCCATCGACGATCAGCCTGCCAGGGATCAGCCGGCCGGGGTGAGCAGGACGAGCGGGATCTCCCGGTCGGTCTTGCGCTGGTACCCGGCGTAGCCCTTGTAGGTGGCCTCGACGGTGGGCCACAGGCGGGCCCGCTCCTCGGCGTCGGCGACCCGGGCGACGTAGGGGGCCTTGGGTCCGCCGCCCAGCGCCACCTCGACCGCGGGGTCGTCCCGCAGGTTGAGGAACCACGCGGGGTGGGTGTCCTCACCGCCCTTGGAGGCGACGATGACGACGGTGTCGCCCTCCTGGATCGGCGAGGTGAGCATCACGGCGCGGGGCTGGCCGGACTTGCGACCCGTGGTGGTCAGTTCCAGCACGGGCATGCTCCCGGCGTTCCAGCCGAGCTTGCCGAACGAGGCCTTCAGGATCACCCGGTGCAGGGTGTTCATGGTCTTGAGCGCGAGGTCGCTGGGCATGCCCGCACGCTACCCGGGGGTCAGGATCGAGCGCGGAGGAGGTCGACGCTCGAGCGGTCGACACCATGCGGTCTGCGAGCATGGGACCGATGCCCGAGACCGTGCCCCCAATCCCAACCCCAACCCCAACCGACGACGACAGGCCTGCTCCGGCCGGGTGGCTCCTCGTCGCCGACCAGCAGATCCTCGACATCGATCCGATGATCGAGGCCGTCGGCCAGGTGTACCGCTACCCGGTGGCCGACGCCGCTCGGGCGGCGACGATGGCACCCGGCCAGCCGTGCTTCCTGCTGCGGACCGACCGCTCCAAGGTCGTCGGCCTGTGGGCCGTGGGCGAGGTGGTGGGCGACTCGGTGCCCCTCGAGGGCGACGGCGACGAGCGCTGGGCGGCCGAGGTGGAGCTGCTCCCGCTGGAGAAGGCCATCGCCCGCGCCAAGCTCCTCGACCACAAGGCGCTGGCGGGCAGCGCGGTGGCCGAGGCCGCCTTCGCCGACACGCCGGTGCCGCTCAGCCGCCGCGAGGTCCGGGCGTTCGAGACGTTCGACTTCTTCTTGGTGGACCCCCGGCCCGACCAGCGAGACGCCCTCGACGTCTTGCTCGACGCCGAGGAGTCCGCGGCCGGACCGGGGTGACCTTGGGCTCGGCCCGTCAGCCCGCCCGGCCGGCGAAGGCCGGCAGGTGGATCTGGGCCCGGACGAGGTCGCGCAGGCCGGTGCCGCCCACGAGCGCGTCGACGAACACGTCGCGCTCCGCGAGCGTCGGCGTCTTGCCCCGCAGGTAGATGAACACGACCGCGGCGTGGGTCCTGTTCACCTGCTTGTTCTTGTACTCGTTCGACTCCGAGAAGTTGATCATCACCTGACCACGGTTCGCGGTCTTCGCATCGAGCTTCCGCGTCCAGTAGCTGATGCCGGTCGGGTCTCCGGGGCGCTGGAGGACGTTGGCGTAGATGTTCTCGACGAACTTGCGGTTCGACATCGAGCCGTAGCGGCGGACGAACTCCGACGAGCTGGCGAAGTTGTTGGAGATCTTCGAGAGCGTCCAGCCGGCCCGGCGACGGTTCAGCCAGAAGTTGAGGCCGCCCGCATCAGGGATGCGGGTCAGGTACGCCGAGTAGAGCCGCACCGTCGGGTCGACGTTGGTGGTGGCATCGGCCGCGCCGCGCAGGGCGATCACCAGGTCGGCCGGGAGCTTGGTCCCCCCGTTGAGCTGGTTGAGCCACGAGGTCCGCTCCGCGGCGGTCGGGGGCTTGCCGGTCATCCAGGTGAAGATCTCGTTCACCGCCACCGTGCCCGATGACCAGGGCAGCCACCACCGCGGGGTGACCGTGTTGGAGGCCGCCGAGTCAGGACCGGTGCCGACGGCGTTGACCGCGGCGACCTTGAACGTGTGGGCGACGCCGTTGGTGAGGCCCGTGACCGTCGTCGACGTCGTGCCCACCGCCACGTCGATCGCCGGCTGGGCCGTGCCGTTCGCGTAGGGCGTGACCTTGTACCCGGTGACGAGCGACCCGCCGTTGCTCGCCGGAGCGGTCCAAGCCACGGTCGCCTCGCCCTCGGCGACGGTCGCCGTACCGATGGTGGGCGCACCGGGCACCGTCATCGAAGGACCGGCGACCGTCAGCGAGATCGTGCCGGTGGCCGACAGCAACCCGTCCGACACCGAGAACGTGAACGAGTCCGGACCCGAGTAGCCGGTCGTCGGCGTGTACGTGATGTTCGGTGCCGTCCCCGACAGCGTCCCGTGCGCCGGCGTGCTCGTCGTCGCGAACGTCAGCGGGTCACCGTTCGGATCCGTGCCCGACAACGTGATCGCCTTCGGCGTGTTGTGCGCCACCGGCACCGACTGGTCGGTGGCTGCCGGCGCCGCGTTGGGCGCGACCACGGTGGTGGAGATCAGCACCTGGTTCGGGTTGGTCGGCGTGCAGGTCGCGGTGAAGTTGCCGAGGAAGTAGCTGGCCTTGGCGGTGATCCCGGTCGGCGCCTTCCACTCGATCGTGCGAGGCGGACCGGCGACGGTGGTCTTCATCTTGACGTCCGGCACGACCGGCGGCGGACCGCCGTTGGTGATCTTCACGCTTCCGGTGAACGTCGCCGTGAGGCCGCTCCCGCCCACCGACCAGGTCTGGCCGGTGAAGCTCGACGGGGTGAAGGTGACATCGTTGACGGTCACGCCGGCCGGGATCGGCACGACGATCTTCACCTCCGAGATCGTGATGTCGACCGGGACCTCCACCTCGGGGATCGGCACATTGAGGGTGTTGTTCACGATGCCGCCGATGGCCACCGGGTCGACGTCGTCCGTGGCGTTCACGTTGGCCGTCGCCGTCGTGGTCCCGATGAGCGGAATGCCCGTACAGGTCGCCTCGACGGCCGTCGGGCCATCGGCGCCGGCTACCCCTGGCGCGACGAGCGCGATCCCTGAACCCACCATGACGGCCGCGAGTGCGGCCGCGAGCATGCGACGTGAACCCATCTGAGTCTCCCCCCGGAGCGTTGTCCCCTTGCGGCCTCGGACCGTACCAGTGGTCGGCCGACCCTGCTCGAAGCACTCGATCAGCCCGTCGCCGACCGGAGCGAGTTCAGATGGTTCCGGTCCAGATGAGGGGCCGGCGGTCGGCCCACGGGTGGGCGCGCTCGAGCTCGGCGGCCAGGCGGATGAGGACGTCCTCGCGGGCGGGAGCACCCACGAACTGCATGCCGATGGGCAGGCCCTCGTCGCTCTGGTGCAGCGGCACGGAGATGGCCGGCTGACCGGTGACGTTGAACGGGGCGGTGAAGTGGGCGGGGATGGCGGAGCGGAACAGGCCGTTGAGCGGCTCCTCCTTGGTGGTGCCGAACTGGCCGAGGGTGGGCGGCAGCTCCGGCAGCGTCGGGGTGAGGAGGAGGTCGAAGCCGTCGACCTCCCACCACGCGACCGCGTCGCGGGTCAGGCGGTGCAGGCCGTCGAGCGCGGCGAGGTACTGCTGGGCGGTGGTGGCCCGGCCAGCCTCGGCGATGGCCCACGTGCCGGCCTCGAAGCCGTCCTCGCGCAGCGACAGGCCCGTCATCTCAGCCAGGCGATCGAGCTCCCGCGCCACCCACGACGAGTAGGCCGGGAGGAAGTACTCGAGCGTGTCGCCCGCGGCGAACGCGGCCGGAACGGCCTCGGTGACCTGGTGACCGAGCTGCTCGAGGAGGTTGGCCGTCGCCTCGGTGGCCGCCGCGACCTGCGGGTCGACCTCGATCGAGCCATCGAACGACCGGTTCGTCCAGCCGATGCGCAGCGGCACGGGCGCCGCGGTCAGCTCGTCCACGTACGGTCGGCTGGGGGCCGCCGCCCAGTACGGGTCGCCGACGCCGGGCCCCTGGACCGCATCGAGCAACGTCGCGGTGTCGCGCACCGAGCGGGTGACGGCGAGGCGGGTCACGAGCCCCGCCCAGGCCTCCCCCAGCTCGGGGCCGAGCGACGAGCGGCCACGGGTGGGCTTGAGCCCGACCAGCCCGCACTCCGCCGCGGGGATCCGGATCGACCCGCCGCCGTCGCCGGCGTGGGCCACCGGGACGATGCCCGCGGCGACGCAGGCCGCCGAGCCGCCGCTCGACCCGCCGGTGCTGCGGTCGAGGTCCCACGGGTTGCGAGCGGGCCCGTAGGCCTCGGGCTCGGTGGTGGTCACCAGGCCCAGCTCCGGGGTGTTGGTGCGGCCGATGACCACGAGCCCCGCCTCGCGGAAGCGCACGGTCAGCTCCGAGTCCGTGGTGGCGACGTAGCTGGCCTCCTTCAGGAACCGGGTGCCGGCGTGGAGGGGCTGGCCCGCGGCGGTGCCGTCGAGGTCCTTCAGCACGAACGGGACCCCGGTGAAGGGCCCCTCGGGAAGATCGCCCCCTGCCTCGGCCACGGCGTCCTCGTAGCGCGGGTGGATGATGGCGTTCAGCTGGCCGTTGACCTGCTCCGCCCGATCGACCGCCGCCTGCACCAGCTCAGTCGGCGACACCTCCCCGGAGCGGACGAGCGCGGCCTGAGCGGTGGCATCGAGGGCAGCAAGATCAGACATGGCCGCACCCTATGCCGAGGGCCGCGGGCTGTCAGCGAGCGGCGAGGTGCGCGGCGACGGCCTCGGTGATGCAGGCCGCGGTGTCGGCCATCGCCCGCTCACGGCCGAAGGACCGGACCAGCGAGATGGCTTCCACCCGGTCCCCGACGCCGTCGAACACCTCACCGGCGACGACCAGCACGGGCACGCCGAACTCGGCCGCGAGCGCGGTCAGCCCGCCGACGACCTTGCCGTCGAAGGACGCCTCGTCGAGGAAGCCCTCACCGGTGATGACGAGATCGGCCTCCTCCACCGCCGTGGTCAGGTCCTGCTCCTCCGCGATCAGCTCGAAGCCCGACTCGACCGTGGCCCCGACGGCGGCGAGCCCCCCCGCCAGACCGCCGGCCGCCCCACCGCCCTCGACGGTGGTGACGTCGACACCGTGGTCCTCCAGGTACACCTGGGCCAGCCGCTCCAGGCGCCGGGTGAGCAGCTGCACCTGGCTGGGCGTGGCCCCCTTCTGCGGGGCGTACTGGACGGCCGCCTCGAGGAACGGGCAGCGCACGTCCACCGCGGCCACGAGCTCGATCCCCTTCAGCCGGGCCGCGGGGAACAGCGCTCGCAGCGCGGCCAGACCGCCGTCGGTGGTGGCCGATCCGCCGTGGCCGACGAAGATCCGCTTGGCCCCGCCGTCGAGCGCCTCGACGATCAGCTCGCCGGTCCCGGCGGTAGAGGCGGCGATGGGGTCGTTGCCCTCAGCTCCGCCGACCAGCAGGAGCCCCGACGCCTGAGCCATCTCGATCACCGCGGTCTTGCCGTTGAGCCGCCACCCGGCGGGCACCGGGTCGCCGAGGGGGCCGGTGACGATGCTCACCTTGTTGGCGCCGCCGAAGGCCTCGGTGAAGCCCTCGCCGCCGTCGCTCATCGGCACCTGGCGGGTCCGGGCGCCCACCCAGCGCCCCGCGAGCGCGATGGCCGCGGCGGCCTCCGACGCCGTGGCGGTGCCCCGGAACTTGTCGGGAGCGGCGAGGATGCGCATCGCCCCATGGTGCCCCAAGGGGCGACCGTGCCGGTTCAGGAGGCGTGGGGAGCGGCGACGGTGAGCTGCTCGGCCAGCCAGTCCGACGGGGTGCGGGCCGACACCGCGGCGCGCAGCGCCGATGCCCGCTGCCGGCGCTCGTCCGCATCAGCATCGAGGGCGTCGGCCATGGCGGTCGCGGTGGCGCCCACGTCGAAGGGGTCGGCCTCCCACGCACCGTGCTCGCCCAGTTCCTCCCATGCGCCCGCTTCGGGCGACAGCACGAGCTGGACGTCTCGCTCGGACAGCAAGACGGCCTCCTTGGCCACGAGGTTGAGCCCGTCGCGGATGGGGTTGACGACGACCACGTCAGCCCGCTGGAGGGCCGCCACCGAGCGGGGGTAGTCGTCGGTCGGGTCGTAGTGGACGGGCGTCCACGTCTCGGTGCCGTAGCGGTCGTTGATCTCGGTGGCCTTGGCGACCACCGCCTTGGCGTAGCGGTCGTAGGCCGGCACGCCGAGGCGCGACGGGTAGCAGAACGCACCGAACACCACCCGGCCGTGGCGCTCGGGCGCGGCCTCGAGCAGCGCCTCGTAGGCCAAGAAGCCGCGCAGCACGTTCTTCGACAGCTCGATGCGGTCGACGCGCACCAAGAAGGCGGCGTCGCCGACGAGCGCGTCAAGCTCGGCGCGCGCTGCGGCTGCGGCGGCACCGTTGGCCGTGCGCCGGAGGTCGTCGGGGTCAGGCGCGAGGGGCGACACGAACGTCGTGTTGGCCGGCCGACCCGCGTCCTCGCAGGAGTCGAGGTAGTCGCGCTCCCAGCGCGGCGAGTGGAACCCGCAGGCGTGGTGGGCGGCCATCCCGTCGAGCAGGTCGAGACGGACCACGTCGGGCAGCATGCGCAGCCACGCCGGCGGGGCGAAGGGCGTGTGCGAGAAGTGCACGAGCCGGAGGTCGGGACGCGCCGCCCGCACGGCGGGGGCGAGCAGGCACAGGTGGTAGTCCTGCACGAGGACGACCGCGTCGGGCGGGGCATCGGCGATGACGGCATCGGCGAAGCGCCGGTTGACGGACCGGTAGGCGGCCCACGGCCCCGCCAGCCACCCGGGCGGCCACGCCGGCTCGTACACCGGGTCGAACAGGCCGTGGTGCGCGAACCACAGCGCCTCGTTGCACACCCGGTCGTAGTAGTCGGACCACGTGCCGGGGTCGACGTCGATGAGCGCCACCCGGTAGCCCTCCGCCTCGGTCACGCCCCGCCCGGCGATGCGCCGGTCGCCGTCGCTCATGGCCGCGGCGATCCAGATGGCATCGGTCCCGGTGACGAGCGGACCGAGCCCGCTCACCAGGCCGCCGGCACCGCGACGGGCGGAGATCCCGTCCTCGGCCTCCGGATCGAGCGCGAACGTCACCGGCCCGCGGTTGGACACGATCACGATCGGGCGCGTCGTGGCGGCGGCGGTCATCACCTCACCCTACGAGTCTCGTCTCCCCGCCCCGTTCAGGGAGCGAGCGCGTCGAGCAGGTCGATGATGGCGGCCTGATCGGGCAGCACGAGGCGACCAGGGGCCCGCAGCACGTCGGGCAGCTCGGGTCCGTCCACCACCACGCCGAGGCCGACGACCGGAGGAGATCGGTCGACGAGTCCGTCGACCGCGGCGAACGCTGGGAGGTCGCCGACGTCGTCCCCGGCGTAGAGGACGGCCGCCGCGCCCTCGGCCAGGGCCAGCACGGCCGTGCCCTTGTCCGCCTCGATGGGCGGGTGCACCTCCACCGACATCTTCGCCGGCCGGACCTCGAGCCCAGCCGGCGCGGCCAGGCGGTGCGCCAGCTCGACGACCGCTTCGCCCAGGTCCGGGCGGGTGCGCACGTGCAGGGTCAGCGACAGGCCCTTGCCCTCGACCACCACGCCGTGCACCGGTTCTCCCGGAGCTGTGGCCGCTTCGGCAGCTCGGACGACCTCGGCCACGATCGGGCGCCACCGCGCCGCGTCCGGGTGGTCGGCCACCTGTCCGTCGATCCGCGATTCGAGCCCGTAGAGCCCCGACAGCACCAGGGTCGGGGGCAGCACGCTCGCCAAGAAGGCGACCGGGCGCCCCGACACCGCCCCGACGCGGTGGTACGACGCCGCGAGCCGGTCGAGCCGCTCGGCCACGCCGGGCAGTGCGACCGCCGCGGCGGGTTCGTCGACCACCGGCGACAGGGTGCCGTCGAAGTCGAACAGCAGCACCGAACGGGCCGGATCGGCGCGCAGCGGCGCGACCGCCCCCACCAGATCGGCGGCCATGGGCGGACGAACGCCCGGTCAGCCCGCGGTGGTGGTCGTGGTGCCGCCCGACACCGGCGGGGTGTCGGCGCCGAGCACGACCACGACATCGGCATCGCCCTCGGCCCCGCCGAGCGAGGCGTCGGCCAACGGCTGGACCGCGTCGGCGCCCTTGCCGAGCAGCCCGGCCACCAGGATGGCCTCGG
Organism: uncultured Iamiaceae bacterium; assembly: GCA_964501845.1. GTDB lineage: Bacteria > Actinomycetota > Acidimicrobiia > Acidimicrobiales > Iamiaceae > Aquihabitans. The sequence continues at coordinate 2,692 of CAZCVS010000062.1, read as the reverse complement.
CCTCGTAGTCCTGGGCGAAGTAGACCGTCGTGGCATCGATGTTGGCCGGCGCGTTGCCGGGGCTGAGCATCGTGTAGCCGGCGTCGCCGATGGTGGTCGAGTTGGTGGCGGCGGCACCGGTCTGGCCGCTGCCGTTCAAGACGATGACCGACACCTCGGACGGGGCACGCTCCGATGGCGCCGCCGTCGTGGTCGTCACCTCGCCGTCGACCGTGGTGGTGGTGCCGAGGCCGCTGGTGTCGATCGTGGTGGTGGTGCCGCCGGCACCGGACTCGACCTTGGTCCCGCTGTCGTCGTTCCACGACCACAGCAGCAAGATGCCGACGACCACCGCGGCGCCGAGCACGAGGAAACCCCGGATGTTGCTGTCGAGGCCACCGGGCCGTGCTTCGGGTGCGGTCATCAGAGGTGCCGATCGGTGGGGGACATCGGGACCAGCGTGGTCGCCCGGGGAATCTGATGCAAGCACCCCTCCCCCGAGCGGCTCGGGGCCACCGGGCAGACTTGGGCCATGCGCCCCATCACCGACGACCTCGACGCCGGGGTCGCGCACTTCCGCGAGACCGGCTGGCTGCTGACCCGCACGCTGGACCGGGCCGGCGTGGCCGAGCTCCAGGGTTGGGTCGACGAAGTGGCGTCGTGGCCCGACGATGGCGACGGGTGGATGCACCACCGCGAGCTGACCGACGACGGGCCGAAGCTGTGCCGCAGCGAGAACCTCATCCCCTTCCACGACGGGCTCCGGGACCTGCTGACGTCGGGACCCCTCCTGGACACCGCATCGGCCCTCCTGGGCCAGCAGGCGGTGCTCTACAAGGAGAAGGTCAACTACAAGCTGCCCGGCGGCGCCGGGTACGCCCCGCACCAGGATGCTCCCGCCTACCCGTTCATCGCGTCCCACGTCTCCTGCATGGTCGCCGTCGATGACGCGACCTTCGAGAACGGGTGCCTGGAGGTCGTGGAGGGCAGGCACCACGAGGTGCTCGCCATGGACGACGGCGGGTGCATCGACCCGGGCCTCGTGGCCGGCTACGAGTGGAAGGCGGTCGAGGTCCCGGCGGGCTGGACGCTGTGGTTCCACTCGCGCACGCCGCACCGCAGCGGGCCCAACGGATCGGGGGTGCCGCGCCGAGCGCTGTACCCGACCTACAACGCCCTCGCCGAGGGCGACCTGCGGGCGGACTACTACGCCGAGAAGCTGGCCCGCTTCACCGCCGAGGGCGGCCGGGCCGACGGCAAGGTGCAGGTCTCGCTCATCAACGACTTCCAGGGCCGAGCGGTCTGATGCCCGCCGCCGACGTCGCCGAGGTGCTGGCGCTGTTCGAGCGCTGGGGAACCGAGACCTACGACGAGGACGTGTCGCAGCTCGACCACGCGCTCCAGACCGCGGCGCTCGCCCGAGCCGGCGGGGCCGGCGATGCGCTCATCGCCGCGGCCTTGCTGCACGACGTCGGCCACCTCCTGGAGCTGCGCGACGGCGGCCTGGCGGACGGGCGGACCGACGTCGACCTCGGCCACGAGGGCCGCGGCGCCCGCTGGCTCGCGCCGGTGTTCCCCGCCCAGGTCACCGGCCCGATCGCCCTCCACGTGGCGGCCAAGCGCTACCGCTGCGCCGTCGACCCCGCCTACCACGACGGCCTCTCCGACGGATCCCGCCGCAGCCTGGTCCGCCAGGGCGGCCCGATGTCACCCGCCGAGGCCGAGCGCTTCGCCACCCACCCAACCCACGCCGACGCGGTGGCGCTGCGGGGCTGGGACGACGGCGGCAAGGTCACCGATCTCGAGGTCGCCGACCTCGCGTCCTACCGGGTCATGCTGGAGCACCTCGCCCGCTGAGCACCGACGACCACGAGGCGTAGGTGTCAGGTCACGGAAATGGGCCAGAAGAACGGACAGAACGTCCAGACCTTCTCTACAGTGGCCCGATGGAACGGACTGCGAGCGTCGCGCTGCGCTGGGCCGGACGGATCTTCATCCTCCTCGCCGCCTTCGTCTTGGTCGCCAGCCTCTTCCTCCCCGACGCGGTGGAGCCGCTGAGCTCGGTGGTGTGCCCGGAGGGCACGGAGCTCGACAACTCCCGCTACGCCATCCCCGGCGGACCCGACGACGAGAAGCTCGAGCTGGTCTGCACCAGTTCGACCTACACCGAGAGCGCAGCCCGCAACGTGCTGGTCATCGTGGTCGGTCTGGTCGCCCTCGGCCTGATCGCCATCTGGTTCAGCTCCCGCATCGCCCGGCCCCGAACCACCCGCCCGGACGTGCCGTCGTCGCACTGACGTGACCCGCCGTCAGGCTCGACGACGGCGGAACGCGGGCAGGACCGGGCCGTCGAGTCGGAGATCGGTGGCGGCGACGGGGTGGCCAGCTGGAACTGCTCGGGGGCACCGCCGATCCGGGTCGGGCGGGATGTGGTCGTGTCAGCCATTCGCCCCCGTCTCCCTCGCGCGCTCGCCACCAGCTCTCATCGGCGCCACCACACACGATCCTGTAGCGGTCGGCAGCCCCCTCGGGATCAGGGCAGGGATCGGCCCGGCTGGTCAGGCGTCGGGGGCGACCGAGGCGAAGGCACGCGCCCGGTCGAGCTGCGCGGTGCGCTCGTCGGCGTCGGCCGAGCCCACGAGGACGTAGTCGGCCGCAAACTCCGGCTTCATCTCGCCGCCGGCATCGAGCATCCACGGCTGGGCCATGCGCC
>CAZCVS010000061.1:1341-11377 GCA_964501845.1 uncultured Iamiaceae bacterium | reverse complement strand
GTGAAGCTCCGCCGTCGCGTCGCGGTCAAGATGCTCCACGACGCCCTCGCCGGCGACGCCGAGTTCCTCCGGCGGTTCCGAGCCGAGGCCCGCGCCGCCGCCGCGCTCAGCCATCCGAACGTGATGGCCGTGTACGACTGGAGCGACGGGTCCGACGACGGCGACGCCGCCTTCATCGTCACCGAGTACCTCTCGGGTGGCAGCCTCCGGGCCCTGCTCGACGCGGGGGCCCTGCTCAGCCCGTCCCAGGCGCTCGGTGTCGGTCTGGAAGCGGCTCGTGCCCTGGACTACGCCCACCGGCGAGGGTTCGTCCACCGCGACATCAAGCCCGCCAACCTCCTCTTCGGCGAGGAGCAGCGCCTGCGCATCGCGGACTTCGGCCTCGCCCGCGCCCTTGCCGAGGCCGCTTGGACCGAGCCCCAGGGCGCGGTGCTCGGCACCGCCCGGTACGCCTCGCCCGAGCAGGCCAAGGGCGAGACGCTCTCGGGCAAGGCCGACGTCTACTCGCTGGCTCTGGTGCTCGTGGAGGCCGTGACCGGCGAGGTTCCCTTCGTCGCCGACACCACGCTCGGCACCTTGATGGCCCGCGTCGATCGTCCGCTCGTCGTCCCCGACGAGCTGGGCCCCCTTCAGGCCATCGTCGCCGAGGCCGGAGCGTCCGACCCCGAGCGGCGCATCGATGCCCGGACCTTGGCCAAGGGCCTGCTGCGCGCCGCCAACGAGCTGAGCCGGCCCGCCGCGCTGCCCCTCGTGGGCGCGCTGGCATCGGGCACCCTGGCGGGCGCCGACCTCGATCCCACCGTCCACGCGGCCAGCCCCCTCGCCGCGCCGGCCGACGGCCTCGCCAACGACCTCACGGCCGACGACCTCGAGCTCGACCCGCCGTCGTGGGTCAACCAGGCCGAGGCCGCTGCTGGAGCGGTGGCCACGGCGTCCTTCCTCGACCGCGTCGACGCCGACGACGACGCCGACACCACCGACGCCAAGCTCGACGAGGTGCCGTGGTCCGTCGACCCGGGTGCGGACGACGAGCCCGACCTCGGACCCGACACCGAGGCGGTGGTCATCGACCTCACCTCGGCCGACTCGGATCCCGATCCGGGCACGGACCAGACCGCGATCGTCGTGCCGGCCGATGCCGGCCGGTCCGACCCTGATGCCGCCGAGGCCGAGGCCGAGGGCGACGGCCCTCGCCGCCGGCGGCGCTGGCCGTGGGTTGCGCTCGTCATGATCCTCCTGCTCGGTGTCGGTGGTGCGGCGGCGGCCGTGGTCGCCAACCAGGACAACGCTCCCGAAGAACCGCCGATCGTGCTCCCCGTCCCCAACCTGGTCGGACGCACGGAGGCGCAAGCCCGCGCCATCGCCCTGGCGGGCGGCTGGAAGACGCGGTCCGTGGAGGAGCGCCGGGACGGCTCCACCAAGGGCGAGGTCCTCGGCTCGGATCCCGGCGCCGGGGCCCGCCTTCCCGAGGGGCGCACCATCACCCTCACCGTCTCGGCCGGTCAGACCATCGTCGAGGTCCCGACCGACCTGGCCGGGAAGTCGCTCGACGATGCCACCCAGGCGCTCGAAGCCGTCGGTCTCGTCGCCCAGGAGGGCGAGACGCCCTACAGCGAGGACGTCGAGAAGGGCGTGGTGATCTCCACGGCCGAGGACACGCCCGCGCAGCTCGAGAAGGGCAGCACCGTCACGCTGGTCGTCTCCAACGGCCCGGAGCCCCGGACCATCCCCGGCAACCTCGTCGGAGGGAGCGAGGAAGCGGCCACGGCCGCCCTCCAGGCGCTGGGCCTGCGGCCCGAGATCGTCCGGACCTACAGCGACAGCGTGAACGAGGGCACGGTCCTCTCCGTCATCCCGGCCCAGGGCGAGACGGTGGCGCGGGGCTCGGGCGTGAACGTCGAGGTCTCCCGTGGCCCCGAGCTGGTGGCCGTGCCCAGCATCACCGGCGCTGACTCCATCGGCGAGGCCGTCGCCATCCTCCAAGGCGCCGGGCTCCGGGCCGGGTCGGTCAGCGGGCCGGCCGCCGGCGCACCCCAGGGCACCAGCCCCGGAGCCGGCACCCAGGTGAAGAAGGGCTCGACGGTCAACATCATCTTGGGTTGAGCCCCCCGACCGCGTGACCAGGGTCATGGCCTCGGCCTGCCATCTTGACCCGCGGGTCAAGTACCGTGGCCGGCGTGTCGGACGAGCCCCTACCGCCGGAGGCGGCTGACGACTCCGGCGAGATGACGGTGCCGCCCAACCGGTGGTGGATCCTGGTGGCCGTCCTCTACGGCCTGTTCGCCGTCAACGTCACCATCACCATCTTGGCGGTGTCGATCCACCGCATCGCCGGCGAGTTCGAGACGTCCGAGGCGACCATGACCTGGGTCGTCACCGGCCCGATGCTCGCCTTCGGCGTGGTCGGCCCGCTCGTGGGCAAGCTCGGCGACCGCATCGGGATGCGGCGGATCTACCTCTGGGGCCTCGGGGGTGCCACGGTCATGGCCGCCGCCTCCGCCCTGGCGTGGACCGCCGGTTCGCTCATCGCGTTCCGCACGCTCGGCGCCATCGAGGGCGCCGCCACGGGGCCGGCATCGTTCGCGGTGATCTCCCGGATCTTCCCGCGCCACGAGCGGGTTCGGGCGCTCGGCTTCTGGGCCATGGTGGCGGCCGGTGCCCCGGTGGTCGGCGTGGTCATCGGCGGTCCGCTGGTCGAGGCGTTCGGCTGGCGGGCGCTCTTTTGGGGACAGGTGCCGCTGATCGTCTTGGCGTTCGTCCTCGCCTTCCGCCTCTTCCCCGAGACGCCCAAGCACCTGACGGGCCGCTTCGACATCGCGGGCGCGATCCTGATCGCCGTGGGCGTCACCCCGCTGCTGTACGCGCTGAACGAGGGGCCCCGCCTCGGGTGGACCTCGCCCGTGGTGCTGGGCGCCTTGCTCCTCGGCCCCGTCGCCCTCTACGGCTTCGTGCGGGTCGAGCGCGTGGCGGAGCAGCCGCTGCTGCCCCTGCGGTACCTCCGCGTCCCAGGGTTCACCTACGCCATCGTCACCCAGGCGGTGCTCAACGGCGCGTACATGGGGTCGTTCATCCTGACCCCGCTGCTGTTGCAGAACGTCATGGACTTCACGGAGACCAAGACCGGCCTGGTCAGCATCGCCCGGCCGTTGGCGTTCGCCATCGCCGGGCCCCTGGCCGCTCGCGTGGTGCTGCGCGTCGGGGCCCGCAAGGCGGCGTCAGGCGGCTCGCTCGCGGTGGTCTTGGCCCTCGTCGCCATGGCCACCCTCGGGGCCGGCTCCAACGTCGTCACGGTCATGGGCGCCCTGGCCCTTGCCGGCGTCGGCATGGGGATGGCGATGCCGCCGCTGTCGGCCAGCGTCACGGTCTCGGTCGACGAGTCCGACTACGGCATCGCTGGCGCCGCCCAGCAGATGATGATCCAGGTGGGCGTGGTCTTCGGGATCACCGTCATGCAGTCGGTGCAGCAGACGCGGCTGCCCTCGGTCGGTCTGGAATCCAGCTACCACTGGGGCTACGTGGCCGGCGTGGTGCTCGCCGCGGCATCGGTTCTCACCGCCAGCCGCATCGCCTCGACCCACCGCTCCGAGTCCGCGCTGCAGCCCGAGACCGAGCCGCTCCCCGCCGTGTGATGCCGCTCGGTGGCCGGGCCGATCTGCCGGTTCGGTCCACCCGGGTTCGGTCAGTCGGTGAGGTCGCGGAGCTTGCTGCCCACCTCGAGGGCGACCTCGTCGGGGGTGCCCTGGCCCAGGGCGAGGACCTTGGTCATGTCGCCGGAGATCTTCACCTTGCCGCTCATCACGGCCTGCATGACCACCTGGGGGTTGCCCTCCACGAGGAAGGCCTTCGCCGTGTCGTACTCCAGGCTGATGCTCGCGTCGGGCGAGTCGAACGAGCCGAGGTCGAGGTCGGCCGAGCCATCGGTGGTGTCGATCTTGGCGGAGATGGGGCCGTCGTTGACGTCGGCGGGGACCTCGGTGATGGTGAGGTTGATCCGTGCCTGGGCCGGCGGCGGCGTGCCCTTGCCCTTGTACTCCTCGTGGAGCGCTCGGGCCTGGTTCACCCAGTCTTCGCTCAGGAACTTCGCCACGATGGGTCTCCTCGACGGTGCTACGGCGGAAATGCGCAGCGGACCCTACCGGGTGGCCGCACATCGCGTGGCCGATCGTGTCGCCGATCGATGCGACGATCGTGCCGTGCTGGTCAGGGGCGGCGAGCGGCCAGGACGCGGCGGGCGATCGTCTCGTCCGACGCCAGCGCGCACACCACGAAGCGGCCGACGAACGCCGCCAGCTCGTCGGGGTCGAGGTCCAGGCGCCCGGTGCGGTGGAAGTGCCCGTAGTACCCGACCGTGCCGACCACGCCGTACGCCGCCACCTCCGGATCCTCGTCACGGATCGTCCCGTCGGCCACCCCGGCCCGGATGATCGCGGCGACGTCCGCGGTGTGGATCTCGGTGCCCTTGCGGAGCTCGTCGGCGAACTGCTTCTCGAGGTTCTCGACCTCCAGCAGCGAGAAGAAGTTGGCGTACTGGGCCATGTAGCGGACCGACGCCTCGGCGCCCTGGCGGATGCGGACCAGCGGCTCCGCGTCGAGGTCGATCGCCTCGGCCTGGGCCCGCCGCAGGTTGAGGCGGTTCAGCTCCACGAGCTCGCGAAACAGCGCCTCCTTGTTCTCGAAGTACCAGTAGAAGAGGCCCTTGGCCACGCCGGCGGCCTGCACGATGTCGAGCACGCGGGTCTCGGCGTAGCCCCGCTCGGCGAAGAGCGTGGCCGCCTGGTCGAGGAGCTGCTGCTTGCGCTCTTGGCCTTGGCTGGTCAGCCGACGGTCTTCGGTCATGGTGGCGGCCAGTGGAGCACTGCATTGACCGCTGGGTCAAGGAGAGAATCGGCGAGGGTGCGGTGCGATCGCCGCTCCGGTGTGGTTGCCTGGCGGGCACCGCGCCGCCGCCTCCGGCCGCCGCGCACCCCAACGAGGAGCACCCATGTCGACCGACCGTCCCGAGAACCTGATCCCCGGTGCCGAGCCCACCTCCTTCGACGGCGGCCCGGTCGGTGTGCTGGTGCTGCACGGCTTCACCGGCAACCCCGGATCGATGCGGGTCCTCGCCGAGCGCCTGGCCGCGGCCGGGTTCACGGTCGACCTGCCGCTGCTCCCCGGCCACGGGACCGTGGTCGAGGACATGATCCCCACCGGCTGGAGCGACTGGCTCGCCCATGCGGAGGCCCGCTACGCGGCCCTGCGCGAGCGGTGCGATCAGGTCGTCGTCGTCGGGCTGTCCATGGGCGGTGCCCTCGCCGCGTGGCTCGGCTCCGAGCACCCGGAGATCGCCGGGTTGGTGTGCATCAACGCCGTCGTCTCCGTTCCGCCCGGCATGCGCGAGGCGGTGCAGGAGGTCCTGGCCACGGGCGCCGACCGCTTCGCCGGCATCGGCTCCGACATCGCCGAGCCGGGCATCACCGAGAGCGCCTACCCCGACACCCCGCTGGCGCCGCTGCTCACCCTCTTCGACGCGTCGGACAACCTGGGCGACCGGCTCACCAAGATCACCTCGCCGCTGCTCGTCGTCACCAGCCGCCAGGACCACGTCGTGCCCCCAGAGAACTCCGACCTCCTCGCCGGTGCCGTGTCGGGGCCGGTCGAGCGCATCTGGTGCGAGCGCAGCTACCACGTCGTCACCCAGGACTTCGACCGGGAGATCGTCTTCGACGCCACCGTCGGCTTCGCGCAGAAGGTCACGGCCGCGGGTTGATTCGGGGCGCGGCGCGCCGACCATGCTGGTTGGGAGAGATTCGGCGGCGGGTTCGGCCTGGCCGTGTCGACGGACAGGAGCAGGGTGATGCGCCGTAGGTGGTCGTGGGGTCCAGAGCAGCGAGGGGTACGGCCGCGCGTCCAGCGGAGGGCGGCGCTGGTCACGGCATCGTTGCTCGTGGTCGGCGCCGCGGCGCTGACGGGGTGCACCCCGCTCGGGAAGCCGGCCGTCCGTCAGACGCCGGTCGCCGTCCGCGTGTGGGACAACTCGGATCCCGGTGTCCTCGTGGACGGGTCGACGACCTACCTGTTCGGCTCCACCAACAACAAGAAGGTCCCGGTCCGCAAGGTCACCTCGTTGTGGACGACCCTCGGCGAGAGCAAGGCGGAGTGGAACGGGTACGCATCGACCCGGCCGAAGGCCGACGCGATGCCGACCCGGCCGGCCTGGGTGAACCCCACCCGCTTCGGGGGCACGTGGCAGATCTGGGCCCCGTCGCCGATCAAGATCGGTTCGACGTACTACCTGTACTTCGCCGGCAGCCGCGCCGGCGCAGGCAACCTCCACAACGACCAGTGCATCGGACGGGCGTCGTCGTCGGTGCCCGCGGGTCCGTACACACCGTCATCGACGCCGCTCTACTGCGGGCTGCCCAAGGAGGCTGGCTCCAACCCATGGGGCCGTGGCGTGCTCGACCCCGAGGTGTTCCGGGCGCCCGACGGGAAGCTCTACCTGCTGGTCTCGCTCAGTCGCACCGAGGATCCCATCGGGGTCGTGCGCCTCTCGTCCACGGGACTCGTCCAGGGAGGGCTGAACGCCAAGCCGACCGTGCTCGTCAAGCGCACGCTGCCGTGGCAGGACGGTTCGGACAACAAGACCCTCACTCGGGGCGAGGGCACGCTCGAGAACCCGACCATGATCTACGAGCCCAACACCAAGACCTACCTGCTCTTCTACTCGGCCGGCCGGTGGGACCGCGCCACCTACAACACAGGCTTCGCCCGATGTCTCAGCCCCACCGGTCCCTGCACCGCTCAGACCGCCGGGCCGTTCCTGAAGTCGGGCGCCGGTCGCACCGGCGTCGGCGGCCTCACCGTGTTCCGCACCTCGGACGGGGTGGCCCGCGTCGCCTACTCCTCGTGGAAGCAGGGCAAGGAGCCGCCGAACAACACCCCGAATCCCGATGGCAGCCTCAGCCGGCACATGCACTGGTCTCGGCTGGTCGTCACGGCCACGACCGACGTGGCCAAGCAGGAGATCCGCCTGGCCACGTAGCACGGTGGCCGGGCATCGGCGCCCTCGACACGTCACCGCCGAGGCGTGACCACCATGGTGAACGAGGCCTCCGGGCCGCCGTCCGCCGTCCACCCCATGCCGTGCTGCGAGACACCCAGCTCCACCCGGTAGCGACCGGGGGGCAGCGGGGCGAGCATGCCGTCCACGGCCACGACCTGGACGGGGGTTGGGAACGAATCGCCCGGCAGCATCCACCGGGGCAGTTCGCCACCGGAGCTCGCGCCGGGCACCCCGCCGGGGTCGAGCGGAGTGATCGTCGTGCCGATGCGGACGTAGCCGGGGAGGGCGTAGCTCTCGCGGTCGGGCCAGGGTGAGCCCGTGCCCGTGTGCTCCACGGTGACGTCGAGGGGGATCTGGTCGCCGGCCGCGACTCGGATCTCGTCGCCGGCCCGCTCGTGGATGACGATGGTGGTGCGGCGTGCCTCGACCGGCAGGGCCGTGGGAAAGCCCGCCGGCAGGAGTGCTCCCGCCGCATCGAGACGGTCCTGCTCCGGCCCGGGGCGCACCCAGATGGCCAGCCCCTCGGGGCTGCCGGAGTCCTCGTAGAGGCCACCCTGGTCGAGCAGGACGATGCGGTCGCCCTCGGCCCGGCGGACCGGGTCGTCCAGGGTCGAGAGCACGTACGGGCCCGTCGGCTGCTCGCCCCACGCGCCCTCGTAGGTCGTGAACTGCACGTCAGGGAGGGCGAAGGGGAAGGTGAGGGTAGCGCGGGACAAGACCGCGCTGGCGTTGATCGCCAGGTGGTCGATCTCGAGGCGCTCGATCCCCTCCGGTGCGGTCCAGTCGACGTAGCTGACCTCCTCGAACGTGTTTGTCCCGTCCGCGATGGCGACCCCGCACAGCACGAACCATCCGCCCAGCAGCCCGGCGATCAGCGCGTGCGAGATCGCCTGGGCGCGACGGGGCGTGGTGGGGAGCCGCTCGAGCGCGATCATCCCGAGCAGGATCACGATGCCCGTGATGGACAGGAGCGTCGCCACCAGGAACGCTCGGTCGGCGACGGCGGTCAGCATCTTGACCACCGCCGGCACCGCGAACGGCGAGATCCTGCCATCGAACGCCAGGGGATCGCGGTTGCGGACCAGCAGGAGGCCGCACAGCGTGATCGGGATGATCGGGAGGGCGACCGCCCGCAGGCGGCGTCCGAGCGCCGGTTCGGTGAGCAGGTAGGCGACGGCGATCCCGAGCCACAGCGGCGTGAACGAGTCGTTGTGGCGGCCGTAGACGAAGTGGTCGACCCGGAACTGGTTGCGGGCGAAGAACAGGACCGACGTGCCGAACACCACCAGGGCGGCGGCGGCGACGTAGGCGAGCGCCAGTCGGCGGGCCCAGTCCGATGCCTCGGCCGGCTCCCCCCTCGATGCCTCGGACGGTGTTGCAGCCTCGTCCCCGGCGGGGCGGTCGGGCAGGTCGTGGAGGGCCGGGTCGCTGGGGGCCTGGCCTCGTCGCCGACCGAGGACGGTCGCGGCGACGAGCGCCATGCCGATGAGCACCAGTCCGAACGAGCCGACCAGGAGGTACCAGGCCTGGCCGATGGCGGTGGTGAGCAGCTCGCTCAGGCCCCAGCGGGTGGTGACGAGCGGCCGCCACTCGTCGAGACCTCCTTCTGGTCGATCGACCCGAGCCCAACGGCTGGTCTGGACGGCCTGGTTCAGCGCCCGCGCGCCGAGCGTGCCGATCAGCAGCAGCCCGCCGTTGACCGCCAGCACCGAGCGGTCGACCCGCCGTCCGATCCAGCAGACCAGGAGGACCACGATGGCGACCGGCACGACGAGCGTGAAGCGAGGGTGGGCCAGGTAGAGGGCGCACACCGCGGGCCCGAACCAGAGTCGAGACGCCCGACCGCGCTGCGGGTCGGCCATCGACCACGCCGCCAGCACGCTGGCGAGGACCAGGGGCAGGACCAGGTTCTCGGCGATGGCGGAGATGCCCGCCGCGATGACCGCGGGAACGAGCGCTCCGACCGCCGCGGCGATCAGGGCCGGCCGGCGGGCCACCCCCACGACCCGCCGGAGCGTCAGGAACAGGAGCGGAAGCACCGAAGCGAGCAGGAGGGCGTTGATGCCGAGGGCCAGGCGCCACTGCCCGTCGGGGTCGGTGACGACGGCGAACACCGGTGCCAGCACGAGCGGGTAGCCGATGGCGTAGGCCGGTGAGAAGGGCATCGGCCAGTGGTCGTTCCCGGCGATCCAGCGGGCGTTGCCGAGGTAGCCGGCCTCGTCGTACACGACCGATGGCCCTCCGATCCGCGCCGACACCCAGAGGTGGAAGCAGACCAGTGCCAGCGTGCCGGCGATGAGCGCCCGCCGCGTCCCTCGCCCCTCGGCCCCCGTTGCCCCCATCGGTCGCCACGCTAACCATCGGCCGCCGTCGCACGATCGACGGTGGGCTGACGGTGGGGCTGATGGCGGCGGGGTCCTAGCATCGGCCTCCATGTCTGCGCACATCTCTCGGGACGACGTCGCCCACGTCGCCAAGCTGGCTCGGTTGTCGCTCGGCGACGAGGAGCTGGACACCTTCACCGCGCAGCTCGAGGCCATCCTCGAGCACGCCGAAGACGTCGAGGCCCTGGATCTGGCCGACGTGCCGCCGACCTCGCACCCGTTCGACCTGGTCAACGTGCTGCGCCCGGACGAGCCCGGGGCCACGCTCCGCCCCGACGACGCCCTCGCGGGTGCTCCCCAGGCCGAGGACGGTCGCTTCCGGGTGCCCACGATCCTGGGAGAGGCGCCGTGACCGCCGCGCCCACCGCCATCGAGCTCGCCGCGGCCATCCGCGGCGGCGAGCGGACCGCCGTCGACGTGGTCGACGCCTACCTGGCCGCCATCGAGGCGTCCGAGGCGCAGGTCCATGCGTTCAACACCGTCACCGCGGAGGAGGCCCGGGCCGCCGCCGCCCGCGTCGACCGGGCGATCACCGCCGGCGAGCCGGTCGGCCCCCTCGCGGGGGTGCCGGTGGCCGTCAAGGACAACCTCTGCACCCAGGGGGTCG
>CAZCVS010000061.1:0-1331 GCA_964501845.1 uncultured Iamiaceae bacterium | reverse complement strand
CTCGTCGCGGATCCTCGAGGGTTGGATCCCGCCCTACGACGCCACCGTCGTGCAGCGCCTCGCCGCCGCCGGTGCCGTCACGGTCGGGAAGACCAACCTCGACGAGTTCGCCATGGGCTCCTCCACCGAGAACTCGGCGTTCGGGCCCACGCGCAACCCGGTGGACCTCGACCGGGTCCCGGGCGGATCCTCGGGCGGCTCGGCCGCGGCGGTCGCGGCCGGCTTCGCCCCGCTCTCGCTCGGCTCGGACACCGGCGGATCCATCCGCCAACCGGCCGCGTTCTGCGGCGTCGTCGGCGTGAAGCCCACGTACGGGCTGGTCAGCCGGTATGGCCTCATCGCCTTCGCGTCGTCGCTCGACCAGGTCGGCCCGTTCGCCACCACGGTGGCCGACGCCGCCCTGTTGCTCGAGGTCATAGCCGGCCACGATCCGGCCGACGCCACCTCCATCCCGCAGCCGGCGCCCGCCATCTCGGAGCACCTCGACGATGGCGTCGCCGGTCTTCGGGTGGGGCTCATCACCGAGCTCATGGGCGATGGCATCGACCCGGACGTCAGCGCCCGCGTCCGTGAGGCGGCCGATGCCCTGGCCGCGGCCGGCGCCACGGTGGAGGAGGTGTCGGTCCCGGCCGTCGCCTATGGCCTCTCCGCCTACTACCTCATCGCCCCCGCGGAGGCGTCGAGCAACCTGGCCCGCTTCGACGGCGTCCGGTACGGCTTGCGGGTCGACGCGCCCACCACCAACGAGATGATGGTGGCCACCCGGACCCAGGGCTTCGGCCCCGAGGTGAAGCGCCGCATCATGCTCGGCACCTACGCCCTTTCCGCCGGCTACTACGACGCCTTCTACGGTCAGGCCCAGAAGGTCCGCACGCTCATCTCCCGGGACTTCGCCGCCGCCTACGAGCGCTTCGACGTGCTGCTGTCGCCCACGACGCCCACCACCGCGTTCGCCCTCGGCGCCATCGAGGACCCGCTCACGATGTACCTCAACGACACCTGCACGATCCCCACCAACCTGGCGGGGGATTGCGCCGTATCCGTCCCGTTCGGCTCCGATGCCGGCGGCCTGCCGGTCGGCGTCCAGGTGCTGGCGCCGGCACTGGGCGAGGTACCGATGTTCCGGGCGGCCGCCGCCATCGAAGCCGCCGCCCCCGACCGCTCCACCGGCTCCGCCGGGAAGGACGCCTGATGACCGACGCCCCCGCCCTGCCCACTGACTCGCTCGGCAACACCATCACCGTCGCCGAGTCCGACGACGTCCTCGTGGTCGAGGCCGCCGACGGCTCCCGCTGGGAGCTGGTGTGCGGCCTCGAGGTCCACGCCGAGCT
>CAZCVS010000060.1:0-11444 GCA_964501845.1 uncultured Iamiaceae bacterium | reverse complement strand
GACCACCCGCTCGAGCACCCCCGCCAGGAAGTGGTGCGAGAGCGACCCGTAGACCGTGAGCAGGGCGATGAAGCCCGCGAGCGACTCGTGTTCGACGAGCCCGCGCAGCGACGGCGTCACGTGGAGGGCGACCTCGGCCAGCACGAGCGGCACCTCGATCACCGCCGCCAGCACCACCAGCGCCCGCCACTCCCGCCGGAAGGTGGCGACGGACTCCGAGAGGATCGTCCGGACCGAGAGGCGCGGCGGCCCGGCCGGCTCGGCGACGGCATCGGCATCGGCATCGGCCGACGAGCTCACCCGGGGGCCTTCGGCTCCGAGCGACCGGTCGCGATCAGCACCACCGAACCGATCACGGCGGCCACGATCGATGCCACGAGGATGCCGATCTTGGCCTGGTCCGCCAAGCCGGGCTGGCCCTCGAAGGCCAGCGCCGTGATGAACAGCGACACGGTGAACCCGATGCCGCCGAGGGCAGCCACCCCGACGAGCTGCACGAACCGGACCCCCTCGGGCAGGACGCCCCAACCGAGGCGCACGGCGAGCCAGGAGAAGAGGCTGATGCCGACCGTCTTGCCCACCACGAGGCCGAGCACCACACCCAGCAGGACCGACGAGGGCGAGGAGACGGCGTCGCCGGTGAGGACGATCCCGGCGTTGGCGAACGCGAAGAGGGGGACGATCACGTAGCTCGTCCAGGGGTGGAGCAGGTGCTCGAGTCGCTCGGTGGGCGGCACCGACTCCCGCACGAGGAACTCCACCTGGCGGACGTCGTCGGCTGTGAGGTCGTTGCGGCCCTCGAGCTGGTCGACGATCGCCTCGGCCTCGACCTCGGGCAGGAACGGCTTCGCCGGGGTGAGCAGGCCGAGGACCACGCCGGCGACCGTGGCGTGCACCCCGGACTCGAACACGAACAGCCAGGCCGCCACCCCCAACACCACGTAGATGACGAGCGATCGGACCCTCGCCCGCTGGGCCACCACGACGATGCCGAGGACGACCAGCGCCTCGGCGAACCACGTCCAGCGGATGCCATCGCTGTAGAAGACGGCGATCACGACGATGGCGCCGATGTCGTCGACGATGGCGAGCGTCAGCAGGAACACCTTGAGGGGCGCGGGGACGCGGCGGCCGAGCAGGGCGACAACGCCGAGGGCGAACGCGATGTCCGTCGCCATCGGGATCCCCCACCCGCGCTCGCCCGCCCCGCCGAGGTTGAGCGCGAGGAAGAGCACGGCCGGCACCACCATCCCACCGAGCGCGGCGACGGCCGGCAGCACCGCGGCCCGGCGGTCGCGCAGCTCGCCGGCGACCAGCTCCCGCTTGATCTCCAGGCCGACCACGAAGAAGAACAGCGCCATGAGCCCGTCGTTGACGACGTGCTGCAGCGACTCGTCGATCTCGAACGACCCCACCGACAGGGAGAGGTGGGTGTGGATCAGCTGCTCGTACGCCTCACGCCACGGTGAGTTGGCCCAGACCAGGGCGACGACGGTGGCCGCCACGAGGAGGATCCCGCCAGCAGCCTCGACGGCGAGGAACGACTGGATGGGCCGAGCGACGACCCGAGCAATGCGGCGATCGCTGCCCAGCCAGGTGCGAGGGTGCGGGGCAGATGAGGCCATCGGGCGAGGTCCTTGCGGGCAGGGGGCAGCAGCTCGCCGACCAGGCTTCCCGGCACTCCGGGCTGCAGGCTACCCGCCGCCGGAGGGTGAGCCAGAGCCGTTGACCTCGCCGATGACGGGTCGCAGGCCCGGGGTGCGCGGCTCGAAGCGCATCACGATGGTGGTGCCGTCGTCGGTGGGCTGGAACTCGAGGTGGTCCGCCAGCATCTTGATGAGCGGGATGCCCAACCCACCCTCGTAGTTGAGGCGGTCCGGGCTGGTCACCTCCGGGTGAGCCTCGAGGTCACTGGGATCGAAGCCGCCGCCGTGGTCGGTGATGGCGACCTCGATCTGGCCGTCGGCGAGGACGCAGCGCATCACGATGGGCTCCGCCGCGGGATCGAGCGGCTCGTCGGGATGCCCGGCGATCTCCGCCTGGATGGCGTTGGTGCACGCCTCCGAGACGGCCAGGCGCAGGTCGGCGGAACGCTCCTCGTCGAAGAGCGGGTCGGCGGCCACGAGGGCACCGATGACGAGACGGGCGACGGACACGACCTCGGGACGGGCAGGGAGCTCCAGCTCCACGACGTCGCCAGCAGCGGCCGCGCCGGAGGTCACCGGGCCGCCCGGCCCCGAGGGCTCGAACCGCTGCTCACGGTGCCACCTCGTCGACCTCCGCCTCGGCGGCGACGGCCTCCTCGATGGATCCGCAGACGTGGAAGACGGCCAGCAGGCCGGTGATCTCGAACACCTTCAAGATGCGCGGCTCGGTGCAGACCAGGGCGAAGCGCCCGCCATGGGTTCGCACCCGCTTGAGGCCGCTGATGAGCACACCCAGGCCGGTGGAGTCGATGAAGTCGACGGCTTCGAGGCTGACCACGATGTGGTAGCGCTGGTCGTTGACCAGGGCGATGAGCTGCTCGCGCAACCGGGGAGCGGTGGCGACGTCGATCTCTCCGCCCACCTCGACCACGGACCACCCGCCCCGCTCACTGACCTCGAGTCGTAGATCCATCCGGTGCTCCTGCGTGTTCGGTCCCGGCCCCGACGCTACTGCCGGGAGCAGACGCCGATGAGGACGATGATCGCCTCTCGCGCCTGCCGGCCTCCCCGTCCTACCCGCTGCGCGCCCTGGTCAACCGCCAACTCCGCCGTGGGGTGCCTCGGACCTTCCCCGCCGAACCACACGGGTGTAGTCTGGCGAACGCCTGTTCCCTCACCGGTCTGACGCTCATGGCCCTCACCTCGCTCGATCCGGCGGCGTCGCTGCTGCACGTGCTCGGCCAGCGCCTGGGAGACCGCGGCCTGGTGCACGTCGAGCGGCTCCCGCCGCGCCCGGCGCGCACCGCGGGGCTGGGCCGGCCGCTGCCCACCTGGCTCGACGAGCGCCTCGACGAGCTCGGCTGCCCGGCGCTGTGGGAGCACCAGGCCGCAGCCGTCGATCTGCTGCGCGACCGGCAGCACGCGGTCGTCGCCACCGGCACCGCCTCGGGCAAGTCGCTGTGCTACCAGGTGCCCATCGCCGAGGCCGTCAACGACGTCATCAAGCCCGGCACCGCGCTCGCCCTGTTCCCCACCAAGGCGCTGGCCCAGGACCAGCTCAAGAGCTTCGGGCACCTGGACATCCCGAACCTCGTCGCCGCCACCTACGACGGCGACACCGATCCGGACAACCGCCGGTGGGCGCGCCAGAACGCCAACGTCATCCTCACCAATCCCGAGATGCTGCACGGCGCGCTGCTCCCCCACCATGAGAAGTGGGCCACGTTCTTCATGCGGCTGCGCTACGTCGTGATCGACGAGCTCCACGTGCTCCGGGGTGTGTTCGGGACCCACGTCGGCCACCTGCTGCGGCGGTTGCGGCGCATCTGCGACCACTACGGCTCGTCGCCCACGTTCGTGTTCTCCTCGGCCACCATCGGCGAGCCCGGCCGCCTGGCCCAGGACCTGTGCGGCCTGCCCGTCACCGAGATCACCGCCGATGGCTCACCGCGCGGCGAGCGGCTGGTGGCGCTGGTCGACCCGCTCGGCATCGGCGGCCCCAAGGCGGCCCGGTCCGCCAACCAGGTCACCGCCGGACTGGTAGCCGACCTCGTCCGCTCCGGCCACCGCACCCTCGCCTTCTGCCGCAGCCGGGCCGGCACCGAGGTCGTGGCGGCCGAGGTCGTCCGCCGCCACCCGGACCTCGCCGGCCGGGTCCGCCCGTACCGCGGCGGGTACCTCGCGGCCGAGCGGCGGGAGATCGAGTCGCAGCTGTTCAGCGGCCAGCTCGGCGCGGTGGTGGCCACCTCGGCGCTGGAGCTCGGCATCGACGTGGGCGGGCTCGACGCCTGCGTGCTGAACGGCTTCCCGGGGACCATCGCCTCCGTGTGGCAGCAGATGGGCCGGGCCGGGCGCGAAGGCCAGCCGTCGCTCTCGGTCCTGGTGGCCGGCGAGGACCAGCTCGACCGCTACTTCCTCGCCCACCCCGACGAGGTCTTCTCCCGCTCCCCCGAGCCGGCCGTGGTCAACCTGGCCAACCCCTTCGTGCTCGACCCGCACCTGGCCTGCGCGGCGTACGAGACGCCGCTCGGCCACCGTGACGAGCGATGGTGGGGCGATCACCTCCACGACGGCGTCCACCGCCTCGTGCTCGAAGACCGCCTCCGCCTGCGGTCACGGGCCGACCGCATCCGCGCCTTCTGGGCCGCCCGGGGCCACCCGTCGTCCAACATGGGGCTGCGCAGCGGGTCGATGAGCGAGATCCGCATCGCCTTCGCCGACGGCTCCCTGGTCGGCACCGTCGACCGCAGCCGGGCGTGCGAGCTGGTCCACCCCGGCGCCATCTACCTGCACCAGGGCCGGCCCCACAAGGTCGTCCACCTGGATCTCACCGACGGCGCTGCCATCGTGGAGCCGAACGACGGCCGGGAGTACACGCTCGCCCGCACCGACGTGGTGCTGCGGGTGCTGTCCGTCGACTCGAAGCGAGCACTCGGCGACCTCGAGCTGGGCCTGGGCGCCATCGAGGTCACCAGCCGCGTCACCGGCTACCAACGGCGAGATGTGCTCAACGGCCAGATCCTCGGTCACGAAGACCTCGACCTCCCGCCCCAGCAGCTCACCACCCGCGGCTACTGGTGGGTGGTCCCACCCGACGTGCTGCGGCGGGCCCGCATCGACGACGCCATCGTCCCCGGCGCCCTCCACGCCGCGGAGCACGCCGCCATCGGCATCCTCCCCCTGTTCACCATCTGCGACCGCTGGGACGTCGGCGGCGTCTCCACCCCCTGGCTCGACGACACCGGCGGGCCCACCATCGTCATCTACGACGGCCACCCCGGCGGCGCCGGCATCGCCGAGATGGGCTTCCGGTTCGCCGACCGCCAGCTCCAGGCCACCGTCGACGTCCTCGACCGCTGCGGCTGCCGAGACGGCTGCCCCAGCTGCGTCCAGTCCCCCAAGTGCGGCAACTGGAACGAACCGCTCGACAAGCACGCCGCCGCCCGCCTCATCCGAGCCGCCGGTCTCCCCGACCTCACCTGATCACCCGCCCGGGTCTTCAGCCCGCATGACGACCTCGGCGGTGAGGGTGGGGTCGCCCACGAGGGGGCCGACCAGGGGAACATCGGTCGGGACGCGGTAGCGGACCTTCACCCGGACGAGGTCGGCGGTCTGGCCGGACTCCGTAGCGGCCGCGACCGACACCCGGTCAGCCAGCATCCCTGGAGATCCCGTCACCGCGGCTCGCGCCGCGTCGGGACCCTCGACGGCCGCTGCTCGTGCACCCTCCCGGGCCGCGTTCACGACGAGGACCTGGGCGCGGGCGATGAGGCCCACCTGGATCACGAGCAGGAGCGCCAGGACGACGACGGGCAGCACCAGGACCAGCTCGACCGTCGCCTGGCCGCCATGGCTTCGGCGGCGGGTCACCCGGCCTTGTCGATCAACTGGTCGACGACGGCGTCGAACAGGCGGCCGATGGCGCCGGACTTGGCGGCCCACGCCGCGAGCAGCAGCGCGATCGCGGCGGCGCCGAGCAGCACCAGCGCGTACTCGGCGGTGGCCTGCCCCGCCTCGGCGGCGCGGTGGCGGGCGTCGAGGCGGCGCTGGAGGCGGTCGGCGAGCACCGCGGCGGTCAGGAACAGGCGGATGAGGAACGAGAGCACGGAGACTCCTTCACAGGTGGGCGCGAGGCCCGGGAGAGACGACGGCACCGAGTGCGAGGAGGCCGCGGGACGAGCGGCGAGGTGACCAGCGGCGCGACGGCCTACGGGCGGAGCGAGGAGACCGACACGAGCAGGACGGGCACGACCGCCAGCAAGACAGCAGCGGGGAGGATGCAGGCGACCAGCGGGAAGAGCATCGTGACCGGGAGACGGCGGGCGATCTCCTGCGCCCGACGCCGCCGCTGGTCGCGTGCGGTGGCGGCGACCCCCTCCAGCAGGGGCACGAGCGGCACCCCCGCGGTGGCTGCCTGCCGGAGGGCATCGGCGAGGGGAGCCCCGGTGGGACCGAGCTCCGCTCCCAGGTCGGCAAGGCATGCCGCGAGGGGCTGCCCGCGCCGGAACCGGAGGTGCGCCGCCGATACGGCAGGGGCCACGGCCGGAGGGGCCCTCGGGGCCACCACCGCCATCGCTCCCGCCACCGGCTGGCCCGCTGATGCAGACACCAGGAACAGGTCGACCAGGTCCGGCACGGCCGCCGCGACCGCAGCCCGCTCCCGGTGCCGACGCACCCGGCGGACCACCGGACCGGCCACGGCGCATCCCGCACCGGCCAAGACGGCGACGACCGGGCCGCCGACGACGAAGCCGAGCGCCACGCCGACCAGCACCGCGAGCCACCGCGTGGCGCCGACATCGAGCCCGATGGTGGAACGGGATGCGGTGCCGACGGCACCCCGACCCAGGCGCCGCGGCGCGCGTCGGCGCCAGGGGCGGGCAACGACCACTACGAGCAGTCCGGCCAGCGCTGATGCCGCGGCGCTCATGCGACCCCCCGGACGAGGCGCGCCATGAGCCAGGCACCGACGGCGTCGAGCAGGCAACCGGCGATGACGCACACCGGCCCCAATGCGGAGCCGAGGTAGAACGCCCGCACCCGTGGATCGACCGCGGCGATCGCAACGGCGAACCCGACCGGGAGCAGCACCAGCACGACCGCCGAGGTCTGGGCCTGCGAAGCGAGCGACCGCACCTCCCGCTGCAGCGCCGCCCGGTCCCGCACCGCGTCGATGACGGCATCGACCGCCCGCACGTGGGAACCGCCCGTGCCGGCGCTGATCGCCAGCGCGTCGGCCAGCAGCCGCACCGAGGGATCCCGGTCCTCGGTCACCCAGGCATCGATCGCATCCTGCACCCCCGCGCCGGCACGGACCCGCAGGACGAGGCGGTGCGCACCCGCGGACCACCGACCCGTCCCCGCGGCGACCGACTCGAACGCCTGGGCCACGGACGCGCCCCGAGCGATGGCGGTGCGGAACCGCAGCAGCGGTGCCGGATCGGCGACGATCGCGGCGCCGAAGCGGGCCCGAGCCTGGGCCACGAGCGCCGATGCCGGCCCAACGGCGCGCCGGCGGACCGGACCGCGACCCGGAATCGGGCGACGGAGACGTGCTCCGGCTCGGGCACGCGGCACCAACCAGCCCAGCAGCAGGGTCAGTGCCACCACGATCGCGATCACGGCGCCACCACCGGCCGGCGGCCGGTGACGCGCCGAGCCGCCACCATCCGATCGCCGCTGGCCACCGGGCGCACGACGGGACGGCCGTCAGCGCCCAGATCGACCTCGGCCACCTCGGTGACCCGACGCGCCCCATCGGACGACCGCTCGAGGTGGGCCACGAGGTCCACCGCGGATCCGAGCTGCTCGCGCACCGCCGCGGCCGGCAGCCCGACGCCTGCCATCAGGACCAGGGTCTCGAGCCGGCGGATGGCGTCGTCGACCCCGTTGGCGTGGACGGTCGACAGCGACCCGTCGTGGCCGGTGTTCATCGCGGTCAGCAGGTCCAGCGCCTCAGGACCTCGCACCTCGCCCACGACCAGGCGGTCGGGGCGCATCCGCAGCGCGTTGCGGACCAGGTCGCGGATGGTGACCTCGCCGACGCCGTCGGACGAGGCCGGGCGGCTCTCGAGCCGCACGACGTGGGGCGCGCTCAGTCGCAGCTCCGCAGCATCTTCGACGGTGATGATGCGCTCGCCCGGCGGAACCGCGGCCGCCAGGGCGTTGAGCAGGGTCGTCTTGCCCGAGCCGGTGGCACCCGAGACCACCACGTTGCAGCGCGACCGCACCGCCCACCGCAGCAGCGACGCGACGGGCGGCGCCGCCAGCTCCTCCAAGGCGATGGGCCGCACGGAGAAGCGCCGGATCGTGATGCACGGGCCGTCGACCGCGAGCGGCGGGACCACGACGTGCACCCGGGAGCCGTCGGCCAGGCGACCGTCGACGAGGGCGTGCACTGGATCGGCGCGCCGCCCGAGCGGCGCCACGATCCGCTCGACGAGCAGGTCGATCTGCGCCCGGTCCAGGTGCACCGGCGTCTCGACCAGCGAACCCCGCCGCTCCACCCAGACAGCCCCCGGACCGTTGACCATCACGTCGGTCACCTCCGCATCGCGCAGCAGTGGCTCCAACAGGCCCAAGCCGTCGAGCTGGGCGAGGATGGCGGACACCGAACGCGACACCTCCTCGGGCGGCCGCAGCGGATCGGCCCGGCGCACCAGCGCGGCGATCCCCTCCGCGTCGGGCAGCGCGCCATCAGCCGAGCGCACCAGCGCCTGGTGGATCTGGTCCTCGACCGCGCTCACCGCAGGCCGTCCAGCACCCGCAGGAAGGCCCGCGGCAGCGGCCGGCGGTCGAGCCCGGCGTCCACCGCGGCCGCCACGGCTGGATCGACATCCAGCTCGGCGACCACCGCTGCCCCGCTGGCCGCCGCGACGTCGTGCCACGTCACCGACCGGCGGCGCTCCCGCACCACCACGACCCCGGACGGGTGCACCGGCAGCTGCTCCAGGCGGCGCAGGGCGAGCGGGCACGCCCGGGTGACCAGCAGCGTCCGGTCGGCCGCGACGACCAGCTGCTCGGCCGCCCCGCCGTCCGACACGAGGCCGGCATCGGCCACCACGAACCGGTCATCGCCGCCGACCGCGCCGATCAGGTCAGCGGCGCGATCAGGTGCGAGGCGACCACTGCCGCGCGGCAGCAGGGCGATGCCCGGGGTGAGGCCAACCTCGAGCCGGGCCAGCGCGTCGGCCGGCACGTCAGGGCCGGCACCGAGCCAGTCGGTCAGACCCGGGCCCGGCGGGTCGGGCGCACCGAACAGTGCAGCCTGATCACCACCGAGATCGACGACGAGCGCTCGCTCCTCGGCGCGCGCCGCCGCGACTGCCAAGCCGGCGACCACCACCGACGTGCCGACGCCACCGCCGACCGACCAACACACGAGCACCCGGCACCTCCCGCGCCACGAAACGGACCTGCGGGAAGGCAGCCAGCACCCTAGGGTGCCAGCCTCAAAGGTGTCAAGGATTCATGAAAGGAGCGGTGACGCTACGTCACCGCTTCCCACGGGCTCAGACCGTCCGGACCTTCTTGGCGGCGACAGCAGCAAGGGCGACGAGGACGACGAGGATGAGGAGCTTCTTCATGGGGGTGAGTGTACGCCGTTGGGACAAGCCGTGGGTCGGTGAACGCTCGGTTGCGATCACTGCGCCCGATGCCCCTCCCGGACCGGGAGTTTCGTAGACTTCCGCCAACTGTTGGACGGCTCGTTGCGTCCGGCCCCGACCCCCGAGGCATCCCCCTCTTGCTCGACGCAACCCCCGCGGTCCCACCCTCGCCTGAGGTCGAGGCGGCCATCGCCGCCGATGCCGCGCGCGCGGACGAGACCGTCGAGCGGATACCGCTGCGCAAGCGGCTCCGCGCCCCGTTCGCCACCGCGTTCCTCGTCGAGCTCATCTTGGTCCTCGGCGACCGCATCCCGTCGGTCGACTCGATGTCGTACTTCGAGACGGGCCGGAACTTCGTCAACGGACGGGGCTACACGCGCAGCGGCGCCCCGGAGATGCACTTCCCGCCCATCGCCCCCGTGTCGTACGGGCTGCTGGAGAAGGCGTTCGGCAACCAGATGTACGCCCTGCGCACCTGGGAGCTGTTCTGGGCCCTGGCCGCGGTGGGCATCCTCACCGCCGTCGCGTGGCTCATCAGCCGTTCTGATGACGTCGTGGTCGCCACGGCCTGGATCGCCGTCACCGTGCCCGGGGTGGTCACGCTGTCGATCCGCGCCGGCAGCGGCAGCGAGCTCCCGGTCGTCGTCATGCTCCTCGCGTCGGGTCTGCTCACGCTGCTCGCCGTCGACCGCACCTCAGACCGTTCGCCCACCAAACGGCTCCTCCTGTTCGCCGGCGCCGGTGCCCTGGTGGGCATGGCGTACCTGACCCGCCCAGAGGCCCTGATGCCCGGGGCGGTCATCGGCCTCGCCGTCGTGCTGTTCGCCCTGCGCGACAAGGACAAGACCTGGAGCCAGCGGTTCGCAGCGCTGGTGCGCAACGGCGCCGCCTTCGGGTTCGCCACGCTCCTCTTCGTCGCCCCGTACGTCAACTACACGCACTCGAACAGCGGGTCCTGGTCGCTCACGTCCAAGACCAAGGACGCGTCCATCGACGCCTGGCGGGCCGTCGCGCAGGACAACCGCCTCGAGCGCGACCAGATCCTGTACTCGATCCAGCCCGACGGCGTGACCCTCGGCCCCGACACGGTGTCGCTCACCGCCATCGCCCGGGAGCACCCCCGCAACTGGATGACCATCGCCTGGATCAACACCACCACGATCGTCGGCGACTACGTGGGCACCCCGTGGGACGACGGTCCCACCTGGTCGCTCATCCCCCTGTTCTTGTCGGTCCCCGCGATCGCCCAGATGTGGAAGACCCGCCGCAAGGGCTCCACGCTGCTGTTCGTCGGCCTGGGCGCGGCGCCGCTCGCCACCTGCTTCTTGTTCTTCGCCCTCCCCCGCTACCTGATGATGACCACCGCGGTCCTCATCCCGTTCGGTGCGTGGGGGCTGGTGAACTGGACCAACCGCCTGACCCTCGGCAAGCGCCGCCTGGCCTGGTGGATCATGGGTGGGCTCATGGTCTTGTCGCTCGTCGTGGCCGCGTGGAACCTCCTCCCGTACAGCACCACCGCGGAGCGCACCGAGCAGCGCACCGCCGGCCAGTGGCTCGCCCAGAACACCCCCGAAGACGCCCGGATCATGACCCGGTCGTTCCACGTCCAGGGCTACTCCGAGCGCGATGTCGTCGCCATGCCGTCCGCCGAGTACCGGGCCATGCTCGAGTTCGCCCGCCGCATGGGTGTCACGTACATCGTCGCCGACGAGCACACCATCAAGCGCCGCCGCCCCGAGGTCTACGACATCTTGATGCGCGAGACTGGCGCCCCGGCCGGGCTCAAGCTCGCCCACCAGTTCACCGAGCGCGGCACCCGGGTCAAGATCTACGAGCTCGACCCGCCACCCCCGGAGACCCTCCAGCCGCCGCTCCCGCTCGGCTACGTCGCCGACTGACCGTCGAATCGCCGCCGCGAAGCAAGGCCTGATTCGACGGACCAGAAGATTCGTGCCCACGGCGCCG
Organism: uncultured Iamiaceae bacterium; assembly: GCA_964501845.1. Classification (GTDB taxonomy): domain Bacteria; phylum Actinomycetota; class Acidimicrobiia; order Acidimicrobiales; family Iamiaceae; genus Aquihabitans. The sequence continues at coordinate 226 of CAZCVS010000060.1, read as the reverse complement.
AGCAGTCGGCACGCCGAAGGCGGGTGATCAGACGGCGAGCAGGTCCCGAGCGCCCGTGTCCGAGGACGGGTGGCGCAGCTTGGACATGGCCCGAGCCTCGATCTGGCGGATGCGCTCCCGGGTGAGGTTGAAGTGCTCGCCCACCTCTTCGAGGGTGCGGGGCTCGCCGCGGTCGAGGCCGAAGCGGAGCTTCAGGATCTCCCGCTCGACGAGCGCGAGCGGGAGA
>CAZCVS010000059.1:603-11459 GCA_964501845.1 uncultured Iamiaceae bacterium | reverse complement strand
CGTTGCCGTGGGCGATCAGCGTCTTGCCGATGATGCCGACGCCCTTGCCGATCTGGGGGCCGCCCCGCCCGGCCAGGCGCTCGTTGAGCAGGTACTCGTAGACGCCCTCGCCCTCCGAGCCGCCGTACTCCTTGGGCCAGGTCATGCCCAGCCACCCCATCTCGCCGAGCTTGGCCATGAAGGCGCGCCGCTTGGGCGTGTCGACGATCTGGGCCATGTTCTCCCGGGTGACGTCGAAGACGTCGGGATCGTTGTTCTCGTCGAGGAACGCCTCGACCTGTTCGATGAACGTCTGCTGCTCAGGCGAGAACTCGAAGTCCATGATGGGTGCTCCTGCGACCGGATCCGGTGGGGTACCGCTTGAATCTGACGGACCGTCAGATCAGCGCAGGATCTTACGGCCGGCCCCCCAGGGCGACAAACGACCCGCTCTGGGAGACGGGGCCGGTCAGGTCCGGGGCCTGCGGGGGACGTCGACGACGAGGGTGCCGGCCACCCGATCGTGGAGACCACGGCGGGCGGGGTCGAAGAGGATCGGACCGAAGCACACGATCAGCCAGATCTGGGAGAGGGCGCTGAGCCAGGCGAGCGACTCGAACGTAAAGAACGGGCTCAGCGCCAGCCGCAGCACCTCCGGCCACGCGGCGACGAGGAAGCGGACGAGCGCGACCCGCCATCCGGGCACGGCACGCTCCGGTGCACCGAGGACCACCACCCGCATGCGCAGGACCATCATCCCCGCGGTCGCGCCGAGGGTGGCGACGAGGACCACGCTGCTGAGCACCACGGTGGCCGCGGCGAAGACCTGCGCGCCGCCGACGGAGTAGCGGAACACGATCCAGGTGGCCAGGCCGAACGCCACCCCTTCGAGCAGGTAGGCGGCGAAGCGGCGCCAGCGAGCGGAGACCTGGTGGTCCAGGGCCTCGAAGGGCACCGCGCCCCACGGCAGGCGCAACGCACGCGGCACCACCGACGCGGGATCGCGGCCCGCAGGTTCGCGCCGACGGCGGCCGCGGCGCCGGGTCTGGCCGATCAGATGCTCGATCAGCTCCGACTCCGCGGCCGGACCCTGCAGCTCTGGCCCCATGTAGGCGTGCAGGACCCCCGCCGCGGCGAGGTCGGCCGACAGGTCGTCACGCTGGGTCGCGGTGAGGTCGCCGATGTCGAACCCCGCGAGGGTGTCGCCCCAGTCGTCGCCCTGATCGTCCACGGGGTCCTTCGGGTCAGCCGATCACGCCGGCGGCGCGCAGCGCCTCGATGCGGTCCGGGCCGAGGCCCAGCTCTGCGGCCAGCACCTCGTCGGTGTGCTCGCCCAGCCACGGCACGCGGGTCTCGGGGCCTTCGGCCACCTTGGAGAGCTTCACCGGGTTGCCCGGCACGAGCACCGGCTCGTCGACCCCGTCGCTGCGAGGCATCTCCACCACCATGTTGTGGAGGGCGACGTGCGGGTCGGCGATGATCTCCGGCGCGGTCTGGCTGGGACCCGCGGCGATGCCCGCCGCCGCCAGCTCCGCCGCGGCCTCGGCCCGGGTCCGTGTCGAGGACCACGCCTCGACCGCGGGCCGGATGACCTCGTCGAGGTTGGGCTCCCACCCGTAGCGGTCGGCGAAGCGGGGGTCGTCGTGCCACTCGGGCTTGCCCACGAGGTCGGCCAGCTTGGTGAACTGGTGTTCGCGCACCACCTGCATCACGACGTAGCCGTCGGAGCAGCGGAAGCCCTCGCAGATGAGGCCCAGGGGCTGGTCGGGTTCGTTGCGGGCACCGAGCGACCAGAGGTTCATGACCAGGTCGGTCATGGCGACCATGGCATCGAGCATGGCGATGTCGACGTGTTGGCCTTCGCCGGTCCGGTCGCGGTGGCGCAGCGCCACGAGGATCCCGATGGTCGCGAACAGGGCGCTGCTGATGTCGCCCAGCGCGCCGACCGGAATGGTGGTGGGCGGGCCCTCGGGGGTCTTGTAGGCGTAGATGCCCGACATGGCCTCGACGATCGAGGCGTAGGCCGCCCAGTCCCGGTACGGGCTGTCGTTGCCGAACCCCGAGAGGGAGACGTGGATCACGCCGGGGTGGCGCTCGGCGATCACGTCGTATCCGAGCCCGAGGCGGTCGAGCGTGCCGGCCTTGAAGTTCTCCGCCACCACATCGAAGTGCGGCACGAGGTCGAGGAACAGCTCCTTGCCCTCCTCCGCCTTGAGGTCGATCCCGACGCTGCGCTTGTTGAAGTTGTTGCGCAGGTACGTGGCGCCGACCTTGCGACCCTGTGGGTCGAGCATGAACGGGCTCGACCCCCGGCCGGAGTCGCCCATGGTCGGATGCTCGACCTTCACCACGTCGGCGCCGAGTCGGGCCAGCAGCTGGGTCGCGTACGGCAACGCCTGCATCTGCTCGGCCGCGAGGATGCGGATCCCCTCGAGCGGCTTCCCGAAGCTGAGCGCCTGTTCGTTGCCGATGTCTCCGAGCTGCACGTGCGTCTCCCGATGCCTGTTGGAACCGACCGCGACACTACGGCGACCCACTCCCACCCTGAACTTTTCGTGATCGTGGGGCCAGGGCCCCCAACATCACGAAAGGTTCGATCCGGGGAGGGGCGGGTCAGCGGGTCTCGTCGATCTCGATGTTGGCGTCGGCGATGAGGGCGAGGCCCACGGTCACGACCTGCTCGTGGTCGATGATGGTGCCCTCGAGCGCCTTGGCGCCGCGGACGTCGGCGACGGTCGAGCCCTGGAGCCGGGCCCGGGCCAGCTTGGCGCCCGACAGGTCGGCGCCGGTCAGGTCGACGTCGTGCCAGCGGCTGGCGATGGCGGTCGCCCGGTACAGGTCGATCTTGGTGGCGGTGCCACCCGACACCGCGAGCCGTTCGGCGGTCACGAGCCGCATCCCGACCTCGTCGAGCTGGCAGTCCGTGAAGCGCACATCGGTGAGGCGGGCACCACCGAGGTCGGCACCGGTGAAGCGGCAGTTGGTGAACGCCACCCGGTTGAGCGAGAGCTCCTCGAAGACAGCGCCGGCGAAGTCGGTGTTGGCCACCACCACGTCGGTCAGCTCGAACCGGCGGAGGTTGGCCCCGGTGAAGCGAGTGCTCGAGATGGTCGAACGGGTGATGTTGACGTGCTCCGCGTCGGCGGCGACGGCGTAGCCAGAGATGGCGACCTCGGACCACCCGTCGTGGTCGTCCAGCCCGTCGAGCTCCAACGGATCGAGCTCGGTCACCACGATCGGCGCCCGGCACTCCTGGTTCGCCCACCGGCTCGCGCCCCGGCCCGTCGATCGCCTTGGTGCTGCCACGCCCCCATCATGCCCGTCCCTCCGCCCGAGCTTTCTGTGATCACACAGCGATATCGCCGCTCGGTCACAGAAAGCTGCCGTCGGGGGTCTGCGGATCTGACGGGTCGTCAGATCTGGCCCTAGCCTGGCGGGCATGCGTGGGATCATCAGCTACGGGGCGTACGTGCCCCACCGTCGCCTCGACCGCAGCACGATCGCGGCCGTGGCCGGGACGGGCGGGGGCAAGGGCACCCGGACCGTCGCCAGCTACGACGAGGACACCACCACCCTGGGCGTCGAGGCCGCCCGCCGGGCGCTGCGGGCCACCACCGCCCGGCCCGGTGCGCTGTGGTTCTCCACCGTCACGCCGGCCTACGTCGACAAGACCAACGCCACCACCGTCCACGCCGCCCTCCAGCTGCCGGGCGACGTGATCGCGGCCGACTTCGGCGGGGCCGTGCGCTCGGGCATCGCGGCGGTGCGGGCTTCGCTCGCCGGCGGACCGTCCGCCCTCGTGGTCACCGCCGACATCCGCACCGGCCTGCCCGGGAGCGCGGATGAGGCCGCCGGAGGCGACGCCGCCGCCGCCCTGCTCATCGGCGACGACAGCGACGGCCCGGTGATCGCCGAACTGCTCGGCGCGGGCACCTCGACCGACGAGTTCCTCGACCGGTGGCGCACGCCCGGCGACGACCGCTCCAAGCAGTGGGAGGAGAAGTTCGGCGAGGGCAAGTACGTCGCCCTCGGCCAGGCCGCCCTGCGCGATGCGCTCAAGGACGCCGGCATCGAGGCCGACCGGGTCGACGCGCTGATCGTGGCCGGCACCCACGGCCGCGCCAACAAGGCCGTCGCCAAGAAGTCCGGCATCGACGGCGCCAAGGTCGTCGACGACCTGTCCACCACCCTCGGCAACCCGGGCGCCGCCCAGGCCGGCCTGGTGCTCGCGGCCACGCTCGACGCCGCCACGCCCGGCCAGGTCATCGTCCTGCTCTCGCTCGCGGATGGCGCCGACGCCCTCGTGTTCAAGACCACCGACGCCATCGCGTCGTTCACCGCCGACTCGCCCGTCGCCGAGCAGGCGGCGGCCGGCGGTCCCGTGCCCTACGGCAAGTTCCTCGCCTGGCGCGGCCACCTCTCCCCCGAGCCGCCCCGCCGGCCCGAGCCCGCCCGCCCCTCCGCGTCGGCCGCCGGCCGCAACGAGGAGTGGAAGTTCGGCTTCGTCGGCGCCAAGGACCGCACCTCCGGTGCCATCCACCTGCCGCCCGCCCGAGTGTCGATGGAGGGCGGGGCCATCGACGACATGGAGCCCATCCCCATGGCCGACGTCCAAGGCACCGTCGCCACCTACACCATCGACAAGCTCGTGTACTCACCCAGCCCACCCGTGGTCTTCGCCATCGTCGACTTCGACGGCGGCGGTCGGGCGCCGATCGAGCTCACCGACGTGGACCCGAAGGCCGTCGCCATCGGGGACCGCATCGAGATGACGTTCCGCAAGCTGTTCACCGCGGATGGCATCCACAACTACTTCTGGAAGGGCCGCCCCGTCCCGGGCGCCGCCCCGGCCACCGACCCTGCCGGCACCGACGAGAAGGAGGCCTGACATGGCCAGCCACGGCATCAAGGACCGCGTCGCCATCGTCGGGATGGGGTGCACCCCGTTCAAGGAGCACTGGGACAAGGGGGTCGACGACCTCGCCCTCGAGGCCAGCAACGAGGCGTTCGCCGCCGCCGGCATCGACAAGGACGCCGTCGACGCCTACTGGCTGGGCACCGCCCAGTCCGGCATGAGCGGCATCACGCTGTCCCGCGCCCTTCAGCTCCAGGACAAGCCCGTCACCCGCGTCGAGAACTACTGCGCCACCGGGTCCGAGGCTCTGCGCCAGGCCAGCTACGCCGTGGCCTCTGGGGCCTACGACGTGGCCATGGCCGTCGGTGTCGAGAAGGTCAAGGACTCCGGCTACCAGGGCCTCAACGCCTTCCCGATCCCCAACGACGGCACCACCCGCACGCTCACCGCGGCCGGGTCGTTCTCGATGGTGGCCCCGGCGTACGCCGAGAAGTACGGCGTGCCGATGGAGCAGCTCAAGCGCACGCTGGCCCGCATCGCCAGCAAGAACCACTACAACGGCGCCCGCAACCCCCGCGCCCAGTTCCGCCGAGAGATGAGCGTCGAGCAGATCTGCGCCATGCCCAACGTGGCCGGCGACCTGTCCGTGTTCGACTGCGCCGGCGTGGCCGACGGCTCCGCCGCCGCCATCGTGGTGCGGGCCGAGGACGCGTACGACTACACCGATCACCCGATCTTCGTGAAGGCGCTGAGCTTCATCGCCGGCAACGGCTCGGGCCTGGTCGACCCGGGCTACGACTACACGTGGTTCCCGGAGATCGCGGCCTGCGCCAAGGACGCCTACGCGCAGGCCGGCATCGACGACCCGGTGAGCCGGATCGCCATGGCCGAGGTCCACGACTGCTTCACCCCGACCGAGCTGGTGCTCATGGAGGACCTCGGGTTCTCCGAGCGGGGCATGGCCTGGAAGGACATCGAGGCGGGGCGCTTCGACCTCGGCGGCGACCTGCCGGTCAACCCCGACGGCGGGCTCAAGAGCTTCGGCCACCCCGTCGGCGCCTCCGGTCTGCGGATGATGTTCGAGGCCTACCTCCAGCTCCGGGGCGAGGCCCCCGAGGACCGCACGATCTCGTCGATCAGCGGCGACCGCAACCTGGCCCTGACCCACAACCTCGGCGGCTACCCCGGCGAGATGGTCAGCTTCGTCAGCATCCTCGGCGCCGAGCAGGACTGAGCTCAGCGAGAGTCATCCCTCTAGGAGGATGACGTCGCACGCGATGCCCGGGGCCGTGGCCATCGCCCGGTCATAGGTGACGAGCTCAAGCTCGAGGGCCTCCGCGAGCGACACGTACGTGGCGTCGTACGCAGTCAGGTTCTGACGGAGCTGGAGCACCCGTTGGTGGAGCCCCTGCATGCCGAAGCGCGGCATCGGCATCGCCTCCAGGTCCGCCGCGGCGACGATGAGCTGGTGCTGGTGGATCAAGCCACCGAGCCACAGACCGCGGAGGGCATGGAGCACCTCCGCGTCCGCGACATGCGGCACCACGATCTCCACGCCGATCGCCGCTTCGAGGACGGCCCGTTGCCCCGGGCGGTTCGTGATGAGGGGAACGAGCGCCGACGAGTCAAAGACCTGAGCGGTACGCACCATCGTCACCTAGCTCGTACCCGAGCGCGCGAGCGATGTTTGCGTCGCGTTCGGCTCGGCCGGCCTTGATCAGCTCGACCGTGTCGACACCGGTGATCGGCGGCATGGCCTCGCGGTGCACGGCCGCACGGTCGAGCCACTCGTCCATCGTGAGCTTCTCGGTCATCTCCGTGAGCTGGTCGAGCAGGTACTGCTGGAGGCTCTGACGGTTGCGCTCGGCCCGCTCGACGAGCTTGCGGTGCACCGGCTCGGGCACGTCTCGAATGGTGATGTTGGGCATGATTGCAGTTTGCATGCATCCACGGTGGCGCGCAACGGGGTTCGGGGCAACGCCTGATGCGTCGCATCCGGACGCGCCGCCGCCCTCGTCGTCGATCCGAACCTTGCGGGGACGGTGATCGAGGGCGAGGGCGGCTGGCGACCTGACCCGTGGCGGGATCGGGTCAGGCGGTTGGGGGGATCAGTCGACCAGGGCGGCTTCGGCTTCGATGCTGTGCTCGAGGACCTCGAGCTCGTCGAGCTCCACCACGCTGCCGTCGGCGGCGTGCGCCTGACGAGGGGTCCAGAGGAAGGCGACCACCGCGGTCAGCACCGAGATGCCGGCGGCGATCCAGAGGGTCTGACCGAGACCGTCGACGAACGCGCTGCGGGCGACCGACATGATCTGCTCACCCGCGGCACCGGCGTTGGACGCGACGACCGAAGCGCCGCCGATGCCGGAGCGGACCGCTTCGGCGGCTTCGGGCGGCAGGGCATCGGGGGCCGCGCCCAGGCCGGAGCGGTAGCCGGCGCTCAAGACGCTGCCGATGAGGGCGATGCCCAGGGCTCCGCCGAACTCACGGACCGTGTCGTTGAGGGCCGAGGCGACGCCCTGCTCCTCGACCGGGAGCGAGCTGGTGATGGCGGTGGTGGCCGGCGACTGCGCCAGGCCCATGCCCACGGCCAGCACGAGCAGGCCCGGCAGGACCGACCAGTAGCCGCCGGAGACCGAGGTCATCGACGCCATCATCGCCAACCCGGCGGCGAAGAGCTGCCACCGAGCTCCTGCTCGAGGGCGGCCCCGGTGCCATCACCATGGACGGCGTCGTCGCCCGCTCCGGCGTGGCCAAGTCCACGCTCTACCGCCACTGGCCCACTCGCGACGCACTGGTCATCGACGTCTTCAGCCACATCGCGCCCAACCTCTCGCAACCCGATCCGTCGCTCACCTTCGAGGAGGGCCTCCGCGTGCTGGCGCACGAGTTCGTGGCGATCGTGAGCGACCCCTACTGGAAGCGGCTGATCCCCGCCATGCTCCTGCTCAAGTCCGAGATGCACGAGATCGCCGACCTGGAGGCCGACCTCAAGCAGCACCAGACCGACGTCGTCACCCCCGTGCTGGAGTGCGGGGTGCACGAAGGCTGGCTGTCCGAGGGCTTCGATGCCGAGGCGGTGTCGACCCCCCTCATCGGCCCCATCCTCATGGCCGCGCTCACCGGTTCCACCCCGCTCACCGACGAGTTCGCCGACCGCTGCGTCGACCACTTCTTGGCGGGCGTCAAGGGCACCGCCGCGGTCATCGCCTGAGGTCTCTCAGTCGTACAGCGCTTCGATCTCGATGGCGAAGTACGAGTTGACGCCCCGGCGCTTGAGCTTGGACGTGGGGGTGAGCAGCTCCGAGTCCGGCAGCCACTCCTCGCCCAGCACCTTCACCTTCTTGACCCGCTCGGCGTTGTTGAACGACGCCATGACCTCCTCCAGCCCAGCCTCGATCTCCGCGACGACCTCAGGGTGCTCGGCCAGCTCGGCCAGCGAGAGGCCCTCCAGCCCGCGCTGGGCCGCCCAGACCGGCGTGGTGTCGGGGTCGAGCACCACGAGCGCGGACACGAACGGGCGCTGATCGCCGATGGCGGCCGCCTGCCCGACCAGCGGGATCATCTTGAGCGACGCCTCGAGGTTGGCGGGGCTGATGTTCTTGCCGCCCGCCGTGATGATCAGCTCCTTCTTGCGGTCCACGATCTTCAGGTAGCCGTCGTCGTCGAGCTCGCCGATGTCACCGGTGTGCAGCCAGCCGTCGGCCGACAGGGCCTCGTCGGTCTTCTCGGGATCGTCGAGGTAGCCCTGGAACACGTGGGGGCCCCGGCAGATGACCTCGCCGTCCTCGGCGATGTTGACCTCGGTGCCGGGACAGGCGGGGCCGACGGTACCGGGCTTGATGCGCTCCGACGTCCAGGTCATCAGGCCGGTGTTCTCCGACATCCCGTAGACCTCGGAGATCGGCACGCCGATGGCCCGGAACCACATGAGCAGGTCGGGCGGGATCGGCGCCGCGCCGGTGACCGCGACCTCGAGCTCGTCGAGGCCGAGCAGGCCCCGCACCGGCTTGAACGCCACCTCATCGAGGAACTCCCAGGTGGCGAGCTGCTCCTCGGTGGCCTCGCCCCACGAGCGGGCGAGGGCGATGGGCTTCGACGCGTCGACCGCGTCGGCGAACTGCGCGGCCTTCTCCGGGTCCGCGGCGAGCGCACCCGTCAGGCCAGCGTTGATCTTCTCCCAGACGCGTGGCACGCCGAAGAGGACGTTGGGTCGGGCCGCGGCGCAGAACGCGGCGATCTGGCTGGGCTCGGGACAGCAGGTGACCTGGAGGCCCTGGGCGATCTGGCCGTAGTGGCTCACCGCCCGCTCGGCGATGTGCGCCATCGGCAGGTAGGAGATGACCCGCTTGCCCCGGCCGTCGTCGAACGGCATCAGGTCCCGGGTGGCCTCGGCCACGAACAACACGTTGCTGTTGGAGATCATCACGCCCTTCGGCGGGCCTGTGGTCCCGGAGGTGTAGATGACGGTGGCCAGGTCGCTCGGATCTCCCTCGGCGGCGGCCGCCTCGAGGTCGATGGGATCGGCGGCGATCAGGTCGTCCCAGGTGAAGTCCGCGGCGCCGTCGCCAGAACGGATCACGCCGATGCGCTCGAGCTTGGGCAGGTTGCCCCGGACCGCGGCGAAGCGGCCGAGGAAGCCGTCGTCCTCGACGATGCCGAGCACCGCGCCGCAGTGGCCGACGAGGTACTCGACCTGGTCGGGCGCCGAGGAGTTGTAGATGGAGATCGGCGTGGCCCCCACCATCAGGGCGGCGACGTCGAGGATGTGGAAGTGCGGGATGTTCCGCATCATCAACACGATGCGATCGCCCCGCTTGACGCCCTGGGCCTGGAGCCCGCCGGCGGCGCGGGCCACCAGATCGGCGTACTCGCCGAACGTCCACTCGCCCCACGTCTCGCCGTCCTTCCACCGCAGGGCGACGTCGTCACGGCACGTCTCCACCGTGGCGAGGAACGTCCCCGCGATGGTCTTGCCTTCGATGCGATCGGTGATGGAGGTCATGTCGGCCTTCCGGATTCCCCTGGCTCGGTGATCGTGGACGGACCCTTCACTAGCAGACCGGTGTGACGTCTGGCTCGCTTCGCGAGTCAGACGCAGGTTGCGCGCTCCCCGCGAACCCCGCTTGACTGGAACTTGACCGATCGGTCAGGAAAAGCCACTCGGACCCGTTGGGGCCGGAAGGGGAAGGGGCCACCATGGCTACCGCTGTCATCGTCGATGCCGTCCGCACAGCGGGTGGCAAGCGCTACGGGAAGCTCTCGGGTTGGCATGCCGCCGACCTGGCCGCCGAGACGCTCAAGGCGCTCGCCGAGCGCAACAACCTCGACCCCGCCCTCGTCGAGGACGTGATCATGGGCTGCGTCATGCAGGTCGGCAACCAGTCTGTCAACGTCGGCCGCTCCGCCGTGCTCGCCGCCGGCTGGCCCGAAGAGGTGCCCGCCACCACCATCGACCGCCAGTGCGGCTCGTCGCAGCAGTCGGTCCACTTCGCCGCCCAGGGCGTCATCGCCGGCGCCTACGACATCGTCGTCGCCGCCGGTGTCGAGGTCATGTCCACCACCCCGATGGGCGCCTCGGTCACCCCGGGCAGCTTCCCGATGGGCCCCAAGGTCATGGAGCGCTACGCCCCCCGCGGCGGCGTCGTCATGCAGGGCACCTCGGCCGAGCTCATCGCCCAGAAGTGGGGGATCACCCGCGAAGACATGGACGCCTTCTCGGTGCAGAGCCACCAGCGGGCGGCCACCGCCACCGCCGAAGGCCGCTTCGAGAACGAGATCATCCCGGTGGCCGAGAAGCGCTTCGACCGCGAGACGAGCCAGGTCATCGAGACCGGCGAGCTGGTCACCGCGGATGAGGGCATCCGCCCCGACTCCTCCCTGGAGTCCCTCGCCAAGCTCAAGCCGGCCTTCGACCCCGAGAACGGCCAGGTCACCGCGGCCAATTCCTCGCAGATCACCGACGGCGCCTCCGCCATCTTGATCATGAGCGAGGAGAAGGCCAAGGAGCTGGGCCTCAAGC
>CAZCVS010000059.1:0-593 GCA_964501845.1 uncultured Iamiaceae bacterium | reverse complement strand
TCAAGCCCCGCGCCAAGGGGCACTCGTTCTCCGTGGTCGGCGTCGACCCGATCATGATGCTCACCGGCCCGATCCCCGCCACCAAGAAGGTGCTGGACAAGGCCGGCCTCACGCTCGACGACATCGATCTCATCGAGATCAACGAGGCCTTCGCCTCCGTCGTGCTGGCGTGGGAGAAGGAGTACTCCCCCGACATGAGCAAGGTGAACGTCAACGGTGGCGCCATCGCCCTCGGCCACCCGCTGGGGTGCTCCGGCACCAAGCTGATGGCCACCCTCCTCAACGAGCTCGAGCGCACCGGCGGCCGCTACGGCCTCCAGACCATGTGCGAGGGCGCCGGCATGGCGAACGCCACCATCATCGAGCGGCTGGACTGATCGAGCTCCGGCTCGACACGCTCACCCGCACGATCTGACGGGCCCACCCCTCCCTCCGGGTTCGGACAGATCGGCCGAGGCCCCCGGCGAAAGCCGGGGGCCTCGTGCGTTTTGCTTCGCCAACCGCACGGTCCGGCTATTACTGGTCCTTGGAAGTCACTGGGTCGGCGGCTCAAGGTTCTTCTCCCCGACTTCGTCGTTGAGCTACCCATGCCC
>CAZCVS010000058.1:6636-11556 GCA_964501845.1 uncultured Iamiaceae bacterium | reverse complement strand
ACCTGGCCCTCACCCAGGTGACGGTCGAGACCCTCTCGACGGTCGTGTTCGTGCTGGTGCTCCGCCGGCTGCCCGAGCGCTTCGAGCGCCAGTCCTCACCGCGGCGCCGTGCCGGCCGCTTGCTCATCGCAGCCACGGTCAGCGCAACCGTGTTCGCGTTCTCCCTCATCGCGGCGGGCGTCCGTCTGACCCCGCCGGTGTCCGAGGAGATGGTGGCCCGGGCCGTCCCCGACGGTCACGGCCGCAACGTCGTCAACGTGATCCTCGTGGACTTCCGAGGGTTCGACACCTTGGGGGAGATCACCGTGCTCGCCGTCGCCTCGATCGGCGCGGTGGCCCTGGCGCGCGTGGGGCGGCGGGCGGCGACGGAGCGGGGCGAGGCCCCATCGGCACCGAGCGAGGCGCACGCGAAGGTGAGCGAGCTGCGCCGGCTCCCGTTCGTCGACGTCTCGGTGCGGCTCGTGTTCCACGCGGTCGTGCTGATGTCGCTGTGGCTGCTGTTCGCCGGGCACAACCGCCCTGGTGGCGGGTTCGTCGGGGGGCTGCTCGCCGGCTCCGCCATCACGCTGCGGTACATCGCCGGGGGCATCAGCGAGGTCCGCGGCCGATCGAGGTTCCGGCCGTGGACGGTGCTCGGCGTCGGGCTCCTCCTCGCGGTCGGGACGGCCGTCGCGCCGCTGCTCGCCGGTCAGCCCGTGCTCGATGCTTCGCTCGCCACCTTCGACCTTCCGGTCATCGGGAAGGTGAAGGCGGGCTCGACCCTCGTGTTCGACACCGGGGTGTACCTCGTGGTCCTCGGGATGGTGCTCATGGTCTTCGAAGCCTTCGGCGACCCGCCCTCGGAGGCGACGACATGACCGTGATGCTGGCCGCGACCGCGGCGGCCCTGTTCGGGATCGGCACCTACCTCCTGCTCCAGCGCAAGCTGAGCAGGATCATCATCGGTCTCGGCCTGTTGACCCACGGCGCCAACGTGCTGCTCATCACCGCCGGCCGGCGGGGCGATCCGCCGCTCATCGGCGAGGGCCGGGCCGAGCGGTTCGCGGACCCATTGCCGCAGGCACTGGCACTCACGGCCATCGTGATCACGTTCGGCGTCACCTCGCTGCTGCTGGCCTTGGCCTACCGCAGCTGGCTCCTGACGCACGACGACGAGGTCCAAGACGACCTGGCCGACCGGGCCGTGACCGGTGCCGGCGTGGTCGAAGAGGAGATCGCCGACCAACAGCAGGTCATCGCCCGGGAGGAGACGCCGTGAGGTCACTGGTCGCGCTCCCGATCGTGCTCCCCATCGTCGGCGCCGCGCTCTCGATCCTGGTGGGTCGCTACCGCTCCGCGCAGCGGATCGTGGGAGTCGGCGTCCTGGTCACGCTCGTCATCGCCTCGGTCGCGCTCCTGGTGGAGGTCGATCGCAACGGCACCATCGTCATGGAAGCCGGCGGATGGCCGGCCCCCATGGGCATCACGCTGGTCGCCGACCGGTTCTCCGCCCTCCTCCTCCTCGTCGCCGAGGTGACGCTGCTCGTCGTGCTCGTGTACGCCATCGGCGAGCCCGGGGCGGAGCGGAACCACGTGGGGTTCCAATCCGCCTACCTCGTGCTGTCGGCGGGCGTGGCCGCTTCGTTCCTCACCGGCGACCTGTTCAACCTGTTCGTCTCGTTCGAGCTGATGCTGACGGCGAGCTACGTCCTGCTCACCCTCGGCGGCCGCGTCGAGCAGGTCCGTTCGGGGATGACCTACATCGTGATCAGCCTCTTGGCGTCGTCGCTGTTCGTCATGGCGCTCGCGCTGCTGTACTCCGCCACCGGAACCGTGAACATGGCGGACCTGGCGCTGCGGATCGGCGACCTGCCGTCGGGGCTCCGCATGGCGTTCGCGGTCTTGCTGCTCGTGGTGTTCGGCATCAAGGCGGCGATCTTCCCGCTCTTCTTCTGGCTCCCCGACAGCTATCCCACCGCCCCGTCGCCGATCACCGCCATCTTCGCCGGCCTCCTCACCAAGGTGGGCGTGTACGCCATCATCCGCACGCAGCTCCTGCTGTTCCCGATCGACAGCCGCCCGGCGACGCTCCTGCTCGTGCTGGCCGCGGCGACGATGGTCATCGGCGTGCTCGGCGCGATCGCCCAAGACGACATCCGGCGCATCTTGTCGTTCACGATCATCAGCCAGATCGGCTTCATGGTCATGGGGCTGGCGTTCTTCACGGTCGCCGGCATCGCGGCCGTGGTCTTCTCGATGGTCCACCACATCGTGGTGAAGACCTCGCTCTTCCTCGTCGGCGGCCTCGTCGAGCACGCCAGCGGCTCCAACCGGCTGAGCCGCATCGGCGGGATGGTCCGCACCGCCCCGTTCCTGGCCGCGATGTTCCTCGTCTGCGCGCTCAGCCTGGCCGGCATCCCCCCGCTGTCTGGGTTCGTGTCCAAGCTGGCGCTCATCGGCGCCGGCATCGATGACGACCAGTACGCGGTCATCGGCGTCGCCCTCGCCGTCAGCCTGCTCACCTTGTTCTCCATGATGAGGATCTGGATGGGCGCGTTCTGGAACCCCCGAGAAGACGGCGTTCCCGAGCCGGACGTCGCACTCGCCCGCGGCCCGATCCTGATGGTCGCGCCCACGGCGCTGCTGGTGGCGTGCAGCCTGGCCATCGCCGTCGCCGCCGGGCCGATCTACTCCCTCAGCGAGCGGACGGCCCGGGACCTGCTCGACCGAGACACCTACATCAGCGCGGTGCTGGACCGATGAGATCGACGAGCCGGGTCGTGCTGCTCACGGCGCTGTGGCTCCTGGCCTGGGGGGAGGTCAGCGTGGCCAACATCGTGAGCGGCGTAGCCGTGTCGGTGCTGCTCCTCCTCGCCCTGCCCCCCTCGAAGTCGGCGACCGCCCGAGCCCGGGTCGACCCCGTCGGGGTGCTCCGGCTCGCGGGCTACGTGACGGCGCAGCTCGTGACCTCCAACGTGCTCATGACCCGCGAGGTCCTGCGCAAGCACCCCTCCACCCAGCCGGGCGTGCTGGCCCACCGCCTCCTCCTTCCCTCCGAGCACGTCGTCACGGTGATGACCAGCGTCATCTCGCTCAGCCCGGGAACGATGGTCGTCGACGTCGACCGCGCGTCCAGCACCGTCTACGTGCACTTCTTGTTCCTGCACGACGTCGATGCCGCGCACGCCTCGCTCGAACGGCTCGAGCAGGTGGCTCGCGGCACGATCCGGCCTGTCGCCGAACCACAGCACCCTGGAGTGACATGACCCAAGCCACCTTCGTCATCCTCGCCATCGCCGCCGCCTTGTTCATGTACCGGCTGTGCGCGGGGCCGTCCCTCGCCGACCGCGTGGTCGCGCTCAACGGCGTCGTGCTGGTGGGAATGGGCGGGATCGCCACCCACGCCGCCCACAGCGGAGTCGGCGCGTTCTTGCCGACGCTCGTCGCCATCGCCCTGGTGGGGCCCATCAGCAACGGGATGATCGCCCGCTACATCGAGGGACGGCAGCGGTGATCGGCGAGCTCCTCGCCCTCGTCGGCGCGCTGCTCGTGCTGCTGTCGGCGGTCGGCGTCGTCCGGTTCGACGACGTGCTGCCCCGCCTCCACGCGCTGGCCAAGGCGTCCACCCTCGGCGTCTTGCTCCTGCTGTTCGGCGCGGCGGTGAACCTCCACGACATCAACGACGTCACCTCAGTCGTGCTGGCCGCGGTCCTGCACCTGTTCGCCTCTCCCCCGGCGTCCAACATGATCAGCCGCGCGGCGTACCTCGCGTCTGGCCTCCCGGGCGGCTGCGTCGACGAGCACCCACCCGTCCACCCACCCGCGCCGCTCTGAGCCCGGCCCTGTCTCGGGATGCTCACATGGAGGGCATCGAGGTGCTGGCGCAGGGCCGGCGGGCCTGATCCCAGCGTCGGCGAGATGGGCTCGGGCACACCGGCACCTCGCGGGTGCTGGGGCAGCACCCGTCGACGGGTGTGGTCACGAGGGGGCGAAGCCGAGCGCTGATCCCTCCACCTCGACGGCCACGGTGCTGCCGACCTCGACGCGGGTCGCCGACGAGCGCCGGGCCCGGATGGTCGTTCCAGCGAGATCGAGCTCGACGGTCACGATCGGGCCTTCGAAGCTGACCGAGCAGACCGTCGCGAGCGCGCCAGCTGCCGCTCCGGGCGGGCGGAGGAGGAACTGCTCGGGGCGGAAGAAGAGGTCCAGCTCAGCGTCGTCGCCGGCGATGGTGCGAGCGACCTGGACGGTTCCGAGCAGGCACGTCGCCTGGTGCGTGTCGATCAGGTGCCCTCGGAGCACGATGGCGTCGCCGACGAACCGGCCGATCCACGGGTCCACGGGCCGGTGGTAGACGTCCTGGGGTGTGCCGACCTGGACGATGGCGCCCTCGCGCATGACCGCAACGGTGTCGGCCATCGCCATCGCCTCGGCCTGGTCGTGGGTCACCAGGACGGCGGTCGTGCCCGATGATCGGAGCAGTGCGACGACCTCGTCGCGCAAGGCGGAGCGGAGGCCGGTGTCGAGGGCGCTGAACGGTTCGTCGAGCAGCACCACACCCGGGTCCGGCGCCAGCGCCCGAGCGAGCGCGACGCGCTGCTGCTGTCCACCGGAGAGCTGGTGGGGACGCCGTCGGGCGAGGTCCGTCAGGCCCACCACCTCCAAGAGCTCCTCGACGCGGGCGCGCCGTTCCGGCCGCCGGAGGTGCTGCAACCCGAAGCCGATGTTGCGGGTGACGTCGAGGTGCGGGAAGAGGGCGCCTTCCTGGGGCAGCAGGCCGACCGAACGGTCGCGAGGTGCGGTGTGCACGGAGCGCCCCTCGACGACAGCGGCGCCGAGGCGCACCTCGCCAGCGTCGGCCCGGTCGAGGCCGGCGATGATCCGCAGGAGCGTGGTCTTGCCGCAGCCCGACGGGCCGAGGAGGGCGACGATCGCGCCGTC
>CAZCVS010000058.1:0-6626 GCA_964501845.1 uncultured Iamiaceae bacterium | reverse complement strand
CTTGCCGGGGTGGTACCGGTGCAGCCCGGCGATGTCGATGGCGGTCATGCGGGCGCTCCCCGGTCCCGTCGGCCGCTGCCGACGATGGCGAGCGCAGCGGTGGGGACCGCGGCGATCACGACGATGGCCACCGCGTAGGGCGCTGCCTTCGAGTAGGTCTGGGAGCCGAGGTGGCCCCACATGCGGGTCGCCAGGGTGTCCCACCCGGTGGGGCGCAGCAGGAGCGTGGCAGGCAGTTCCTTCATGACCGTGAGGAACACGAGGGTGGCTGCCGCCGCGAGTCCCGGCGCCATCAGTCGCAGGGTGACGGATCGCCAGGCCCCGAACCGGCTGCGACCCAGCGTCTGGGCCACGTCCTCGAGTGCGGTGGGGATCTGGGTGACCACCCCTTGGATGGCGCCGATGCCGAGGGAGAGGAAGAGCACCAGGTAGGCGAACACGAGCAGGGGCAGGCGCTGGTACCACTCGGTGGCGACCCGGATGCCGAAGAACACGATGCCGAGCCCCACGACCACGCCGGGCAGCGCGTGGCCGACGTAGGACGCGCTGATCGCCACGTTCGAGGACCAACTGGGGCGACGGGCCGCCACGTAGGCCACTGGCGCGGCCAGCATCAGCACGGCGAGCGCGCCCAGCGCGCCGACGTGCAACGAGTTGACCGCCGCGGCGATCAGCTCCCCGGGATCGATCTCGGCATCGCCGCGGCCGAGCCAGATCTGGATCCCCTGCAGCGGGACCCCCAACGACACCGCCACGACGGCACCGGGCAGGGCGAGCGCCGGCCACCGCCACCGGCCCAGGCGAGTCGTGGGCTGCGCTCGAGGGACCGATGCCTTCCGCTGCGACCCCCGTCGCCGCGACCACGCCTCGAGTCCGACCACGAGCAGGGTCAGCGCGGCGATGACGCACCCGAGCACCGCGGCCGGCGTTCGGTCGAACGACGCCCGGTAGGAGCGGTAGACCGCTTGGGTCAGCACCGAGTAGCGCATCGTCGACACCGCGCCGAAGTCGCTCAGCACGTAGAGCCCGACCAGCAGCGCGCCACCGGTGGTCGCCGGGGTGAGCTGCGGCACCAGGACGCGCCGGAACACCGACCAGCGACGGTGGCCCAGCGTTCGTGCGGCATCTTCGAGGGCCGGGTCGCAGCGGCTCAGCGCCGCGAGGACCGGCAGGTACACGTACGGGTAGGAGATGGTGGTGAGCACGAGGAAGGCGCCTCGGTGACCGGCGAGGCCCGGGTGCTGGTTGATCCACCCGAACGCCGCGACGTAGGAGGGCAGCGCGAGCGGCAAGGCGACCACGACGCGCACGACGCGCCGGAACGGAAGGTCGGTGCGGGCCACCAGCCATGCCAGACCAACGCCGATGACGACGCTGACGACCGTCACCTGGACCGCGAGCTCGACCGAGCGGATCACCAGGGACACGGTGCTCGGCCGGCCGAGGGTCGCTTCGATCCCCGCCCAGCCTCGCTCCGAGGCGCGCACCACCAGGTAGACGAGCGGAAGGATCGAGACGGCCGCGGCGCTGAGCGCGACGAGGTGCAGGGGCAACGCCCTGCGGTGGCGAGTCAGCAAGGAAGGTGGCACGGGGTCGGGGACGGAAGGCCCGCCGATGGCCGAGGCCATCGGCGGGCCGCCATCAGTTGAGCATGCCGAGATCGGCGAGCAGGGCCTGGGTCTCCTCGAGCGAGTCGAGATCGGTCAGGTCCAGGGCCGGACCTTCGAGCTCGGCGAGCGCGGGGATGCCCTCGGGGTCATCGATGCCATCGACCACCGGGTACTCCCAGGTCTCGTCGACGAAGGTCTGCTGGCCGGTCTCCGACAGCAAGAAGTCGACCAGGGCGAGCGCGGCCTCGTCGTCGCCGTTGCCCGCGGTGATGCCCACCGCGGTCGCGTTCACCAGGCCGCCCGGGTCCTCGCCCGACGGGAACACGAGCTGGGCTTCGAGGTTGTCGCGATCCTCGTGGGAGGCCCAGTAGTAGTGGTTGATGAGGCCCACAGCCACGTCGCCGTTGTTCACCGCGTCGAGCACGTCGCCGTTGCCTTCGTAGGTGGTGTCGACCTCGTTGGCCTCCATGTCCTCCAGCCAGCCCCGGGCGGCGTCGTCGCCGTCTTGGACCCGGAAGCCGGTGACGAACGCCTGGAAGCCGGCGTTGCCGGGGACGATCGCCACTTCACCCTTGTACGACTCATCGGTCAGGTCGAGGACGCCCTCGGGCACCTCGGCGCCGATCTCCTCGAGGCGGTCGGGGTTGTAGACGATGACGCGCGAGCGGGCGGTGACCCCCACCCACTGGTTGCCCTCGGCCGGGCGGAACCGCTCGTCGGCGAGCTCCACCGTCTCGGCCGGCAAGTCGTCGAGGGCCCCTGCCTTCGACAGCGCGCCGATCGCACCGACCTCCTGGGAGTAGAAGACCTGCGCGGGGGTGCCGTCGCCCTCCTCGAGGATCTGGGCCGCCATCTCGGCCGAGTTGCCGTAGCGGACATCGACCTCGATGCCGGTCTCCTCGGTGAACGCGTCGATGATCGGAGCGATGAGCTCCTCATCGCGGCCGGTGTAGAGCGTGACCTGCTCCGTGGATCCGGAACCGCCTTCGGCGGCGGTGGTGCTGGAACTTGCGTCGTCGCTGTCGCTGCCGCACGCCCCCAGGGCGAGCACGGATGCAACGGCGAACAGGGAAAGGGATCGTCGAATGGACAAGGTGTGAGGTTCTCCTCAGGAAGGCTGCGCAACGCAGCGGATCGAGCGGGCGCCGGTCGGCGCACGGGAAAGGCCATGGCGCGGCACTCAGGCCGCTGGCACCGGTTGGGCGCTGACGATGGCGGAAGTCGCCGAGGTGCTAGGAGGGCTCGGGTGGGCCACGACGCTGCACCGGAGACTCGCTCAGCGATGCGTCGACGTCCGCTGGAGGCGTCGGGCCGGCCGAGGCGGTCGGTCGGGACTGCGCCGATCGGGCGACGTGTGGAGTGGACGCGACCCGGCTCTCGAGCCGAGCGGCGACCCTGCGAGGTGCCGTGGCGTCCTCACCGACGTGGTGGCCGGTCGACGCTTCGAGGTGGTCCTCCGCCGTCAGCTCGCCATCGGCGAGTTGCATCCGGGCGGCACCGGCACCGGCAACGGGGACGAGCAGCGAGAGCGTCACCACCCGAGCGGCACGGGACCTGGGGGACGATCCCGACCGGAACGAGGTGTAGCCCTGCATGATAGGGCTAGTAAAGCTCACCTGACATAGGGCCGGCAAAGTGGGAGGTGGTCGACGATCTCGCAGCAGCGCCGGCACCCGTCGCCGACGGGACGAGGGCGACGGGCAGGCGACAGCAGTAGGGTCCGGCGCATGCGGAGCCGTCGAGTCCTGATGGTCGTCGCGTTCGCCGTCTCGTCGCTGGGGCTGGCGGCGTGCAGCAGCGACGACGACCCGAGTCCGTCGACCACCACGAAACCGCCAGAGGCCAGCGATCCGGCCGGCGAGTCGGCCGGCCCGGGTGAGCCGCGCATCGTCGAGTACGACGGCGCCCCCACCGACGCCCCCGACGAGTACGACCGGGTCCGGGTGGTGGAGGTCGGCGACCCCGACGCCGAGAACGTCCTGGTGCTCGCACCCGGAACCTCCGCCGGCGCGGGCTACTTCATCCCGCTGGCCCACGACATCGTGGAGGAGCTCCCCGACTGGCAGGTCTGGTCGGTGGACCGGCGCGAGAACCTGCTGGAGGACCATGCGAAGGTGATCGAGCGCAAGGATGGCGAGATCGACAACCAGCAGGCCTGGGACTACTACATCGGCTGGCTCGGGAACGACGAGATCACCGAGCACTTCGAGGCGCCCGCCGACGAGGACGTGGCCTTCGCCAAGGACTGGGGCATGGCGGTGGCCGTCGACGACCTGAAGGTGGTCGTGGACGAAGCCGCGTCGCGCGGCGGCAAGGTGGTGCTCGGCGGGCACTCGCTCGGCGGCAACATCACGGTGGCCTACGCCACCTGGGACTTCGACGGAACGCCGGGCGCGGAAGACCTCGACGGCATCGCCCTGATCGACGGCGGCAGCGGACCGGCGGGCGACGAGGCCGAGACCCAGGCGGCGCTCGACGACCTGGCGGAGGGCTCGCCGTTCAACGACCTGCTCGGCTTGAGCCTGCCGTGGGCGCCGGGCGTGTTCAACGTGCTGGGCGCCAACTCGGTGCTGCTCGACCCGGAGGAGCCATCCATCACCTACGAGTCGCCGCTGCTGCCCGCCAACCTCAAGCCTCCGGTGCGGCCCACCAACGCCGGCCAGTACGGCTACGCCCTCGACGTGGACTCCAGCCCCGAGAGCCTCGCCCTCGTGCACCTCTCGATGGGCTCGCTGGCCGACGAGGGCGACCCGCGGGGCTGGGTCGACGACGGGAGGGTGCCGATCGAGCGAGCCGCGACCATGTTCGCCGGCATCGAGGACATCGACGGCACCTCCTGGTACCACCCGATCCGGCTCACGATCGACGGCCGCACCACCAACGGCGGGCTCCCCCACCCCTCCCAGGAGCTGGTCGGCGTGCGGTCGATCCACGCCGAGGACCTCGACCTGCCGATCTTCGCCTTCGAGACGGGCTTCGGCGAGGGCCGGGTGATCCCCGGCGCCGAACTGCTGGCCGAGCGAGCAGGCATCGGCGAGGACCGCCGGACGATGGTCGAGGGCCACGACCTGACCCACACCGATCCCATGGCGCTCGAGCCCGACAACCAACTGGTCGAGACCCTCGTCCCCTTCCTGCGCGACACCTGAACCCGGCATCGAGGTCGGGCGGGAAGCTCGTCGGACCTCGCCCGTCAACCGGCTGCCGACCCGTCGATCTCAACAACGGGAGGAGCCGCACCGGCCGGGAAGGCGGAGGGGTAGGGCCGGAAGACCCTGTTCCGCTCGGCCGATGCGGCGCAAAGTCACTCCAACGCCAGCTTGGAGGCATCAGCATGAGCAGACGACCCAACCACCAGCGTTGGAGTGACGACGGAGGCCGACCCCGGGTCCTGCTCGAGTGCCCACCGGCAGCCTCCCCCTCGATCATCGCCACGCTCATCGAGCGCGACGGCTACGAGGTCCAGACCTGCACCGGTCCGGCGGTCACCTCCTGCGACCTCCTCGAACACGGCGCGTGCGCGCTCGTCGACGGCGCTGACGTGGTGGTCAACCTCTTGGGTCCTGTCCCCGACGACGTGGCCGTCCTCGATGCCATGACGAGCCTGCGCCGGCCCCCCGCCATCGTCGCCGAGGTGCGCGGCGCGGCGCCCGACACGGTCACCGCCGTGCAGTACCCCGCCACCCGCCGAGCCCTGCTCCGTGCCATCCGCGCCGCCCTGCAGCCTGCGAACGAGCCGTGAGGTCGCACCTCGTCCACCGGCGTCTCCTGGATGGTCGACTGCTACCCCGCCGAATCCGACCAGCCGGCCTGAGCGAGACCTCGACCCTCAGGGCGTCTACGGCCCGGCGAGCGTGCGGTACTCCTCGGTGGCGAGCAGCGCGGAGGCCAGCTCCGCCTGGGTGGTGCCGCCCTTCTGGCTGGCAACCCAGGCGCTGACCTCGGCGGCAGTGGGCGCACGATCCAACAAGAAGAGGTAGGCCACCGCGACGTCGGTGTTCTCGCTCTGCTTGCGCTTGTACTCCGACGACTCCGAGAAGCCCACCATCACGCTGCCCTGGTTCCGCCGCTTCAGGTCGAGCTGGCGGGTCCAGTAGTCGACGCCCGCCGGGTCGGCGGTGCGGCCGAGCACATCGGTGTAGATCCGGGTGACGAACTTCCGGTTGGTGAGCGTGCCGTACTTCCTCTTGAACTCGCTGCTGCCGGAGAACTGCTGCGCCATGCGCACCAGCGTCCAGCTGCCGGTGCGGCGCCGGGCCACCCAGAAGTCCATGCCCTTGGCATCGGGAACCCGGCCGAAGAAGGCCCGGTACAGGCGCACGGCCGGGTCGACGCTCGCCGTGTTGTCCGCACCCCGGCGCAACGCCTCGATGAGGTCGCCCTTCGTCGCCGAACCGCTGCTCAGCGCCGCCACCCACTGGGTGCGGGCCGCCGACGACGGCGCCACGGCCGTCACGTCGAGGTACTGACGGGTGACGAAGGCCTCCCACGAGGCGAACGGGGCATGGGGCGGCAGCGGAGTCACCGTGCTCGACGCCGCTGACTCGGCCCCCGCTCCGACCGCGTTCACCGCCGTCACCTTGAACGTGTAGGCCGTGCCGTTCGTGAGCCCGGTGATGAGCTTCGAGGTCTCGGTCCCCACCGACGCGATCGGCACCTGGGCGTTCCCACCGATATACGGCGTCACCACGTACCCGGTGACCGGCGATCCACCGTTCGAAGCCGGCGCCGTCCAGGTCAGCGTGATCTCGCCATCGCCGCCTTCTCCGGATACGTTGGTGGGCGCGCCCGGCGTCGTCGCCGGCGTGATCTCGTTCGATGCCGAGGACTGCGCGCCCGTCCCGACCGCGGTCACCGCCGCCACCCGGAACGTGTACGCCGTCCCGTTCACCAGACCGGTGACGACCTTCGACGTCCCCGGCCCCGCCGAGGAGACCGGCACCTGCGCCACCGCACCGATGAAGGGCGTCACCACATAGCCCGTGACCGCCGAACCACCGTTCGACCCCGGCGCCG
>CAZCVS010000057.1:3177-11596 GCA_964501845.1 uncultured Iamiaceae bacterium | reverse complement strand
TCCTTCGTGAAGGCGTCGGCGTCGTAGTACTTGGCGACGTCCCAGCGCTCGTCGGAGACCTCGGTGACCGAGTCGGTCCCGGCCACGATCGACGCCCAGTACTGGTCGAGGCCGATGGAGCCGGGGAAGAACCCGTCCATCCCCACGATGGCGATGTCGAGCGGATCGGGCTCGCGCTCCCGCTCGCGCTCGCGCACCGACAGGCGCAGGTCATCGACCGGTCGGAGCCACTCGCTGCTGCCTCGACTGACGTCGTCGTGCAGCGCGGCGACCGTCGTGACCTCGTGGCGGAGCGTCGCGACCTCGCCGATCATGTACATGCCCTCGCGGCGCTGCTCCTCCTCGGGGGCGGTGCGCACGCCCGACTCGTCGCGCACCAGTGCCTTCGACGCGATGCGCAGCCGGCCCAGGTTGAGGCTCTCCAGCTCCGCCCAACGGGCTTTGGGGTCCACGCCCTCGGCGATCAGCTCGTCGCGCCGGGCGGCGAAGGCCCGCACGAAGTCGGTCTCGACGCAGCGGGTGGCATGGCCCGGTGCGGTCTCCAGCAGCACGGTGGTGTCGCAGGTGACGGCGACGTCCTGGAAGGCCGGCTGGATGGCCCCGGCAGCCACCGACTCCTCGGTGAACAGGTACGCGGTGCCCATGAGCACCCCGACCTTCGCCCCCTTCGTGGCGAGCGTCGCGGCCGCGGCGCCGGCCATCGCAGCAGAGCGGGCGTCGTGGATGCCGCCGGCGAAGAGGACCTGGAGGTGCTCCGGGTCGTCGACCTGGAGCAGGCGCTCGATCTGGGCGTCCCACAGGGCGAACGACGAGCGGGGGCCGACGTGGCCGCCGCACTCGCGGCCCTCGAACACGAACTTGCGGGCGCCGTCCTTGAGGAAGCGGTCGAGCAGACCCGGCGACGGGACGTGGAGGTAGGTGTCGATGCCGGCCGCTTCGAGCGGGGTGGCCTGGCTGGGGCGGCCGCCGGCGATGAGCGCGTGCGGCGGGGCCACGTCGTGCACCGCCTCGAGCTGCTCGGCGCGAAGCTCGGCGGGCACGAACCCGAGCACGCCGACGCCCCACGGCCGGTCGCCGAGGAGCTCCTTGGTCTGCACCAGCAGGTCGCGCACCTCGGGGCCGCGCAGCAGCGCCAGGGCCAGGAACGGGAGGCCGCCGCCGTCGGCCACCGCAGCGGCGAACTCGGCCCGGTCGCTGACGCGGGTCATGGGGCCCTGTGCGATCGGGTAGCGGGTGCCGTGGGCCTCAGCAACACCGGCGCCCTCGGCGAGCGGCGGGGCCGCAGCGGCGGCGGCGAGGTGATCGTCGATGGCAGCCTGCACCGCCTGCACCACACCGCCGACGGTGGCGAAGCGCGCCGCGAGCCCGGACGCGAACCCGCCATCCTGGCCGATCGGCACCAGCGCCGCCCTCGGGTCCGCGCCCAGGAACGAGGCGATCTCCGCCGCACCGGTGTCGTCGGGGACGGCGGCCGCCGGCAGGTCGGGTCGGGTGAAGAAGCGGTGGCCGCCCACCACCCGGGTCTCGCTGCCGTCCATGGCCTCGAGCGCCCGGCGCAGGTCGACGGCGAGGCCGGCCTCGCGGAGCAGTCCGAGCTGGGCGTCGAGCAGGACGCCGGCGCCGCCGCCGGCGACCACCGCCGCCGCGGTGTGGAGGCCGATGCCGCCCCGCACCCACACGGGGAGGCCGAGGCCCACCAGGTGCTGGAAGAGGATGAACGCCTCGGTGTCACCGATGCGGCCGCCCGCCTCGGAACCGGACGCGACGAGACCCGAGACCCCGGCGGCCTTCGCCACCTCTCCCTCGGCCCGGGAGACCACCTGCGCCGCCACGTCGCCGGCGACGGCAGCCCAGGCGTCGACGACCGGCCCGAACGACGAAGCGTCGTGTCCCACCGGTGCGAGGACGACCATCGCCGGCGTGAGCGCCGCGGCCGCGACGTGCTCGGGGAGGACATCGGGCCCGGGGCGCAGCCACCAGATCGGCACCGAACGCCGGGCCAGCTCGGCGGCGAGGTCGGGGAGCTCGTCGGGCGCTGCGACGTCGATGATGCCGGTGCCGCCGGCACGCGACGCGGCCGCGGCGAGGCGAACGTTGGGGCGCCCGCACGGGTCTGCCGCGAGGACGCGGCGAGGATCAGCGGCCACGAGAGCCCCACATCGGGCAACGACTGGTCTGCTGGCGCACCCGATTCCCCCCGGAACTCTGGCGTACGTAGTGCCGGCGAATGGGCCGAACGGCCTGCAACGCTACACCGCGGCCATCGCGATCCCGAATGGCCCATGTCAACGCTGCGTGACGGGGTGCGCTCGCCACGTGAACACCGAGCAAAGACTCGGTTCGTGCACCTGACGTGCGAGAACATTCGCTCGTCGTGGCCGCGGCAGGGCAGGCGGCCTGGCATGCTCTCGGACGTGGAGCGGCTCGGAGGCAGCGATTCAGGATTCCTCTTCATCGAGACCCACGAGCAGACGTCGGTGTGCGTCGACCTGCTCGAGCTGACGCCCGAAGCCCCCGATGCGCCGCTGCTGACCAGGGAGGACGTGTGCGCCCGGGTGCGCGACCGCATCCACCTGCTGCCCTCGTGGCGGTGGCGGCTCGAACACGTGCCGCTGCGCATCCACCACCCGGTCTGGGTGGAGGACCCCGACTTCGTCGTCGAGGACCACATCCGCCACCGCGTCCTTCCCGCGCCGGGCGGGCCCGGCGAGCTCGACGCGCTGATGGCGGAGGTGGAGCCCCAGCGCCTCGACCTCCGCCACCCGCTGTGGCAGATCATCCTCGTCGACGGCCTCGGCGGCCCCGAGCGCACGCGCCAGGCGGTGATCTTGCGGATCCACCACACGCTCGCCGACGGCGCGGCCATCTTGCACACCTTCGACCTGCTCTTCGGCGACGCCGCCGGGCAACTGCCCCGCCCGGAAGCGTCCGAGGTTCCCCCGCTCCCCAAGAGGCGGACACTGCTGCGCCAGGCGGCGAGCGAGCAGGCACGCAACTGGAGCGAGCTGCCCCGCATGCTCAAGGAGACGCGGGCGATCTTCGCGAAGGTCGAGGCCCGCAAGGCGGAGGCGGTGGCGGTCGTCCCGCTCCCCATGGGAGACGCACCCGGCACGATCTTGAACCAGCCCGGGCCGGCCACCCGCACCTACGCCCGCACGAAGATGCCGATCTCGGAGCTGCAGCGCGTGCGCCAGACCACCGGTGCCACCCTGAACGATGTCGCCCTCGCCATGGTCGCCGGCTCGCTGCGCGCCTACCTGCTGGCGCGAGACGCACTTCCCGACAAGGGCCTCGTGGCCAACGTCCCGGTCTCTGGGGATCCGCCCGGTACACCGCCTCGCCAGTGGGGGAACCGGTTCGCCAACTTCTTCGCGCTGCTCCACACCGACGTCGACGACCCCCGCGAACGGCTCACCGCCATCAGTGCCAGCACCGCCGAGGCCAAGTTCCAGCTGCAGCTCCAAGGTCACGACACCTTGACCGAGTGGCTCGACCGGATGCCCCCGCTGATCGGTCGACCGGCGGCGCGCGCCATGGTCAACAAGAGCGCCCGGAACCCCGACAAGGCCGACTTCAACGCGCTGGTGTCCAACGTGCGCATCACCGCCCGGGACTGGCGGATCGGCGGTCAGCGGATCAGCCACGTGTACCTGTCGGGACCGATCGGCGACGACACCGGGCTCAACATCACGGTCGTGGGCTACGACGACGACCTGCACGTGACCGTCGTCGGCAACCCGGTGACGATGGAGCGACCCGACGAGGTGGTCGACGGGATGCACGCCGCCCTGGAGGAGCTGATCGCATGCACCGCCTGAGCGGCGAGGACGCCGGGTTCCTCTCGATGGAGCAGCCCGAGCAGGCCATGAACACGATCGCGGTCGGGACGCTTCGGGCCCCCGGCGGAGGCCCGGCCGGTCTCACCATCGAGGACGTCCGCACCCACGTAGCCGGGCGCCTCGACCAGCTGCCGTCGTTCCGCTGGCGCATCGTCCCCGTGCCCTTCGGGCTCCACAACCCGATGGCCGTGCGGGACCCGGACTTCGAGCTCGACTACCACCTCCGGGAGGCCACGCTCGCCGACGGCCAGTCCCTCGACGACCTGTTCGCCCGCCTGGCCGAGCAGCACCTCGACCGCCGCCACCCGCTCTGGCAGCTCACGCTGGTGCACGGCCTCCCCGGCGGGGACCAGGCGCTGATCTTGAAGTACCACCACTGCCTGGCCGACGGCGTGGCCGCGTTCACCACCTTCTCCCGGGTGTTCTCCGATGCGCCCACGGACCCCGTTCCCGACGCACCCGTGCCGTGGACCGCCGAGAAGGTGCCGAGCAAGGCGCTTCTCGTCTGGCTGGCGCTGCTCGACCACCTGGCGGCCCTCACGGTCGTCATCGGCCTGGCGGTGCGCTCGAAGCGGGGGTTCGATGCCGTGAAGGCCCATCGGGCGAAGGCCACCGTTCCCGTTCCCGAGTTCAGCAGGGCCGCCCCCAACAGCGCGCTCAACGATGCCTTCACCCCTGAGCGCGCCTACGCCCGCGCCGCGCTCCCGCTCGCCGCGGTCAAGGAGGCGAAGGACGCCGCCGGGGTCACGCTCAACGACATCGTCCTTGCGACGGTCGCCGGTGGGCTGCGGGGCTACCTCGCCGAGCGCGACGAGTTGCCCAACCGGCCGCTGCTGGCCAGCGTGCCCGTGTCCTACGAAGCCCCCGATGCACCGGTGCGCCAGGCCGGCAACCGCTTCTGGAGCTTCACCACCACCCTCGCCACGGATGAGGCCGACCCCGCCGAGCGCCTCGCCGTCATCAGCGCGACCGCCGCCGAGGCGAAGGAGCAGCTCACCATCCTCGGCCCCGACCTGATGCCGGCGTGGCTGGACCTCGTGCCTCCCCTCGTGAGCGAGCCAGGCGCCAAGGCCCTCATCGAGCGGCTCCGAACCACACCGCACGACGGGCTGGTCGACGCCAACGTCCTCATCTCCAACATCCGAGGCCCGGCCGAACCGTGGACCCTGCTCGGGTGCGACGTGGTCGACCTCTTCATCGACGGGCCGCCCAGCAACGGCGTCGGCCTCAACGTGATGCTGTGGAGCTACGGCGACCGCCTCCTCCTCGGCATCCTCGCCTTCGCCGACGCGCTCCAGGACCCGGCAGCGCTCACCCGCCACGTGGAGACCGCATTCGCCGACCTCCGAACAGCCATCGACGCCTCGGCGACCGGGTGATCGGGGATGTGGGCCGCCAGCGGTGCCGGCGAGCGATCGCCAGACCAGTCCAGCGACGTGAGGGCCACGTCCTCGACGAGCGGGATCCGGCGCCCGGCCACCCACCCGGCGATCACCCGGCGCCGGTGCGCCGAGAGCCGCCCACCGGTCGGGCTGTGGGGCCCGGACTGGAGGTAGACGAGCGCCGGACGCTCGCCCAGGGCACCATCGAGGGCGGCGAGCACCACGCCGTCGCGATCCACCGGCACCGACCGGACGACCGCCCCGGCAGCGGCGAGCGCCGAGAGCACGCCCGGGTAAGTCGGGTCGTCCACCACCACGATGTCGCCGGGACGCACCCAGCACCCGGCCGCCACGCTGATGCCCTGCTGTGCGCCCGTCGTGATCACGACCTGCTCGATCCCGGTGGTGAGGCCGGCGGCGGTGAGGTCCGACGCGACCCGGGCGCGCAGCGCCGGCAGGCCCCACGGGCTGTCGGCGCCGGGTTCGGCGACGTCGTCTCGGCCGACCGCCACGTCGGGCAGCCAGCGCGTCTCGTGCAGGACGGAGATCGACAGGTCGATCACCGAGGCCGTGGGCCCCTCCACGAGCCGCCGGAACAGCGCCGAGCCCTCCCGGCCCGGAGGCAGGCCGATGTCGGGCGAACCGGCCACGAACGTCCCACTCCCCCGTCGGCGCTCGACCAGGCCGTCGGCCACCAGCTCGTCGTAGGCCGCCACCACCACGCCCCGGCTGACGTCGATCGCCGGCGCGAGCGACCGCTCGGAGGGCAGCCGGGCGCCCCGCTCCAGGTCGCCGAGCTCCACCGCGGCGGTCACCGCCCGGGCCAGGAGCCGGTACAGCGGACCGGCACCGTCGCTCCACCCGCCCAGCACGTCGACGACCCGGTCGAGCTCGGCAGAACGGGCCACCTGCGCAGAAGTGGACCTGTTCATCATGGTCCACTTCTGTCAGAGTTCCCGGCCATGGTCAAGTCCCTCGCCGTCGAGCGCGCCGGATCCTCCGCCATCCGCGACCTGCTGGAGATCACGGAGCGGCCAGGGATCGTTTCGCTCGCCGGGGGACTGCCGAACCCCACCACGTTCCCCACCGAGGCCCTCGCCCGGGCCACGGCCGCCGCCTTGGCCGAGGACCCGCTCGGTGCCCTCCAGTACGGCCCGACCGAGGGCTACCGGCCCCTGCGACGCTGGGTCGCCGACCGCCACGGCCTCGGCCTCGGTGCCGACGGCGAGGACCAGGTCCTGGTCACGAGCGGCTCGCAGCAGGCGCTGGAGCTGCTGACCCGCGCCCTGGTCGATCCTGGCGGCGTGGTCGCGCTGGCGGACCCGGCCTACGTCGGCGCGCTCCAGGCGTTCCGGGCGGCGGGCACCGAACTGGCCGCCATCCCCACCGATGCCGACGGGCTCCGGGTCGATGTGCTGGCCGACCGGCTGGCACGGGGTCTGCGGCCGGCGCTGGTCTACGTCGTCGCCAACTTCGACAACCCGAGCGGGTCGACCCTCAGCGCACCACGACGGATCGAGCTGGCTGCGCTCGCCGACCGCTACGGGTTCTGGATCGTCGACGACGACCCCTACGGCGACCTCCGCTGGCGCGGCCGGGCCCCCGTCGCGCTCCGGGACCTCACCGACCGCACCATCACCCTCGGTTCCACCTCCAAGGTGCTCGCTCCCGGCCTCCGCGTCGGCTGGGCCGTGGCGCCCCCCGCGGTCGTGCGGGCCATGACCGTCCTCAAGCAGTCCGCCGACCTCCACACCAGTTCGCTCACCCAGCAGGTGGTCCACCGCACGCTGGCCGAGCCCGGGTTCCTCGGCGACCACCTCGCGCTCCTCCGCACGACCTACCAGAGCCAGGCACAGCACCTGGTCGGCGCGCTGCGGAGCGCGCTGGACGACCGGCTCACCGTCGTCGAACCCGATGGCGGGATGTTCCTGTGGGCCGAGCTGCGCGACCCGACGGCCGACACCGCCACCCTGCTCGGCCCCGCGATCGAGCGCGGCGTCGCGTTCGTCCCGGGCGCGGCGTTCGGGGTGGAGAGCCTGCACCCGACCCGGATGCGCCTCTCGTACGCCACCGCGGATGCGACCGGCCTCGACCGAGCCGTCGACCGGCTCGTTGGGGTGATCCCGAAGTCCTGAGGCACAATGGTCGTGGACGTCCTGTGAGGGGAACGCACGTGGATCTCACCGTCATCGCCATCCCGGCGTACTTCAGCTCGATGGGCGCCGAGTACGCCTACCTCAAGCGCCAGGCGCAAGACCGCGCCCCCACCGGCGGCGACTACACCCGCAACGACACGCTGGCGAGCCTGGCCATGGGGGTCGGCAGCCTCTTGGCACCGCTCACCCTGAAGAAGCTGGTCGAGCCGGTCACTCCGGGCAAGGGCAAGTACGGCAAGGTGCTCGTGGCCGGGGCCATCGGCGCCGCGGTGGCCACCACCGCCGCCGACGCCATCGCCCGGCGGGAGGAAGCCGGGCGCCTGCCCGAGGCGGGAACCATCCCGGAGGACTCCGAAGCGGCGCGCCGGCCCACCAACCGCACGACCAAGCGCAGCCTGGCCCGGCGCATCGCCTCGTCCACCAGCGTCGCCGCCGTCGCCGGGGGTGTGCTCGCCGCCAGCACGCTGTGGGCGAGCAAGACGACCGCGACCAAGCTCTTCGCCCGCCACGACCGGGACCTCGGCGACGGCGTGCTCGCCAACGTCGGCGCCATCGTCGGCTGGGACTTCATCTACTACTGGAACCACCGGTTCATGCACGAGACCCGGTGGCTCTGGGCGATCCACGTGGTCCACCACAGCTCCGAGCACTACAACCTGTCCACGGCCCTGCGGCAGCCGGTGCTCGACGTCTTCGGGATGTTCGTCCCCTACGGCCTGCTGTCGCTGGTGGGGTTCCGGCCCGACACCATCGAGACCGCCCGCGGCGTGAACCTGCTGTACCAGTACTGGATCCACACCGAGACGATCGGCAAGCTCGGTCCGGTCGAAGAGGTGTTCAACACCGCGTCGCACCACCGGGTCCACCACGGCTCCAACCGCCAGTACCTCGACCGGAACCACGGCAGCATCTTCATCATCTGGGACCGGCTGTTCGGCACGTTCGAGCGCGAGGACGAGCCGGTGCGCTACGGCCTCACCAAGAACATCGACACCTACAACCCGCTCAAGATCGCCACCCACGAGCACGCCGACATCCTCCG
>CAZCVS010000057.1:0-3077 GCA_964501845.1 uncultured Iamiaceae bacterium | reverse complement strand
TCGACACCTACAACCCGCTCAAGATCGCCACCCACGAGCACGCCGACATCCTCCGCGACGTCGCCGCGTCGACCACCTGGAAGGACCGGCTCCAGTTCGTGTTCCGCGGTCCGGGCTGGGCTTACGACCGCCACCGCGAGATGGCCGAAGCGGTCGACCACGGCGACGTGGTGGACACCTCGGCCACCCCCACGGTCACCGCCGCCGGCGTCGCCTGACGCTCCGAGCGACCGGAGAAGCGGTCGGCCGCTCCGGTGAGGACACCTTCGGCGGCGCCACGTGGAGTCACTTGGAACCAGCGTGGGGCTCGCTGGACTGCTAGGCCGTGGCGATGCGCGCACCTCGCTCCCGTCCGGCATCGGTCCTGGTCATCGCCCTCGCCCTCGTTCCCGCGGTCCTCGCCGGGTGCACGTCAGATGACGGTGGGTCACCGTCGGCGACCTCGTCCACCACGGAGGCACCGACCTCCTCCCCGGAAGCGCCCTTGGCCGAGCGACTGGAGGCGGTGCGCCCGGCCGACGAGGTCGAGGGACCGATCACCGGCGGGACGTACGGGATCCCCTACCTGGCGATGCCCGAGGGCTGGGAGGACGACTACGGCTACACCGAGGAGGAGTTCTTCCTCACGGGTGAGGCCACGGCGTACGACGCAAGCGGAACCCTGACCACCGACGGGGCTTGGGACGTCGTTGCGTCGGATGAGACCGCGCCGTACACGACCCGGGTGGTCGTACGGCGTCCAGCCGACGCCGCCGACTTCAACGGCACCCTCGTGGTCGAGTGGCTCAACGTGAGCGCCGGCCGGGACTCGGACCCGGACTTCGGGTTCCTCGCCGAGGTGCTGCTCTCGGACGGCTACGCCTACGCCTCCGTCTCCGCCCAGAAGATGGGCGTCGAGCCGGGAGGCCTCGGCATCGAGATCCCGAACGTGCCGCCGGAGGCGCTGGCGCCGTTGAAGACCTGGGATCCGGAGCGCTACGGATCGCTGGCGCACCCGGGTGACCCGTTCTCCTACGACATCTTCAGCCAGGCCGCCCGAACGGTCGCCGAGACGGGAGACGGCACGCCGCTGGGCGACCTGGACGTGGAGCGGGTGATCGCCGTGGGCGAGTCGCAGTCCGCCTTCCGCCTCACCTCCTACGTCGACGGCATCCAGCCCCTCACGGGCATGTTCGACGGGTTCCTCATCCACAGCCGGGGCGTGGCCGCCGCCGACATCAACGAGGGCCAGGCTCCCCCCGAGGGCACCCAGATCCGCACCGACGCCGGTGTGCCGGTGCTCCAGTTCGAGACCGAGACCGACCTCGAGGCTCTGGGGTTCGTCGATGCCCGCCAGGAGGACCACGAGCACCTCGTCACCTGGGAAGCGGCCGGCACCGCGCACGCCGACCGCAGCACGTTGGACTACGGCGTCGAGGCCGGTCGACGCTGGACCGACGCCAACGTCGACCTCAGCACCACCTGCGGCCAGATCAACGAGGGGCCGCAGCAGCCCATCGTCCAGAAGGCGTTCGACTCGCTCCACACGTGGGTGGTCGAGGGCACCAAGCCCGCGGCCAGTCCCCGCATCGAGACCGACGAGGCGGGGGCGATCGTGCGGGACGACGACGGCATCGCGCTCGGCGGCATCCGCACCCCCGCCGTCGACGCCCCCATCGCCATCCACACCGGCACCAACGCGACCGACAGCGTCATCTGCTCCCTGTTCGGGTCGACCACCCCGTTCACGCCCGAGCAGCTCGCGGCCCGCTACCCGGACCACGACGCCTACGTCGCCGCCGTCACCCAGTCCGCCGAGGCCGCGGTGGCCGACGGCTTCCTCCTGGAGTCCACCGCGGAGGCCCTGATCGTCGAGGCGGACGACGCCGACATCCCGTGACCGAGGTCTGATCCCCGCCCGCTCTTGACGCGGCCCCAGCGAACGTCAGACCGGCGCCTTCTGCCAGATCGAGATGTGCGACCGGCTCGACGCGGTGAACGGGCTGCGATGCCAGTCGCTCCACCGCTCGACGAGGTCGAGGCCGGCGAGGCGGGCCATCAGGTCGTACTCGGCCGGCCATGCGTAGCGATGGTGCGAGCGGAACACCGAGGCTTCGCCGTCGCGGATGTAGGTGTGGTGACAGGTCATCGTCTGGCCGACGGTGTCGATCTCGTCGACGCCGATGTGGCGGTCGGACGCGTCGTGGGCGAGGAGGTTCGACCCGGGCGGGAGCCGGCGCAGGGGCGGCACCCCGACCTCGACCACGAAGTGGCCGCCCGGCTCGAGGTGGGCGGCGGCATTGGCGAAGCAGGCGACCTGCTCGTCTTGGGTGAGCAGGTTCGTGATGGTGCTGTAGACGAGGTAGATGAGCCCGAACGACCCCTCGACGCGGGTCGTCGCCATGTCGCCGATCGTGACGGGGATCCGCTCGGCGCCCGGCTTGGCCGCCAGCTGGGCCACCATCGCCCGGGAGAGCTCGATGCCGGTGACCTCGACCCCGCGCTCGCTCAGCGGCACCGCCACCCGGCCGGTGCCCACGGCGAACTCCAGCGCCCGGCGCCCGTTCGCGAGCTCGGCCAGCACCTCCACGGTCGACCCCAGCACCTCCGGCGCGAACCGCGCCGCATGATCCTCGTCATAGGTCCGCGCCACCGTGTCGTCGAACAGCCCGTCATCCCCCATGGACCACAAGGCTTCCACTCACGGCCACGGAGCCCCGCACGGATTCTGTTCCGCCATGAGATCCGGTCCTGCGGTGAGACACGGCCACACGAGGCCGAAGACCGGGGCAGACGACCGTCTCAGGAAGCGACGAAGATGTCGACGCTGGGGCGCATCTGGCCGACGGTGTCGAGCACGCCGTGGATCGGGTGGTTCTCGAACGAGGCCGACGGGCCCTGGTCGGACTGCTGGGCATCGAGAGCCGGGAAGCTCTCCTGCACCATGGCGTAGTCGAAGCGCGGCGCCCACTTGCGCGAGCCGAGGCGGGCCGTGATCGAGCAGTTGTCGACCATGTAGGCGATGCCCCGGGCGTGCATGTAGGGGTTGAGCGAGTCGGTGGCCTCGATGACGGACTCGTTGACGATCTCCGACAGCG
>CAZCVS010000056.1:6655-11701 GCA_964501845.1 uncultured Iamiaceae bacterium | reverse complement strand
GCCGGTGCCGGGGGGCATTGCGATGAGGGGGGAGTCGAGGTCGTCGCCCCACACCACGTCCTGGAGGAAGTGCTGCACGCCCCGGTTGAGCATGAGGCCCCGCCACATCAGGGCGGTCTCCTCGTCTTCGACGAGGAAGCCCATGGAGACGATGCGCACCACGCCGTCGTCGATCGTGCGCTCGATGGGGAGCATCACCTTGCGGTCGCCCTCGACGCGGCCCTCCAGCCGGCCCGACACGCCGAGCATGCGGGGGATGGAGAAGCCCCAGACGTCGGCGTCGAGCACCCCGACCGTGAGGCCGCGGGAGGCGAGGGCGGCGGCCAGGTTGGCCGTCACCGACGACTTGCCGACGCCGCCCTTGCCGGAGGCGACGAGGACCACCCGGGTCAGCGGGCCGATCGCGGTGTCCTCCTCGCGCTGCGACACGTTGAACCGGGCCTTCTCCATGGCCCGGGACTTCTCGGCCTGGGTCATCTCGGTCCAGTCGAGCTTCACGTGGGTGACGCCGGGGACCGAGCCGATGCGGGTGCGGATGTCCCGCTGGATCTGGGCCCGCAGGGGGCATCCGGAGGTGGTGAGGGCGATGGTGACGACCACCTGCCCGTCGTCGTCGATGGTGGCGCCGCGGACCATGCCCAGGTCGACGATGTCGGAGCCCAGTTCGGGGTCGATCACGCCGCGCAGCAGGCTGCGCAGGTCATCGGGCGAGGGGAGGGCGGGGGTGGGCACCCTTCGATGCTACCGGCGGACCCGCCCGGAACCTGGGGCCGTGATAGGGCGCGAACGGGTGGTGGGACGGTACGATGCTCGTCGATCGTTCCGATTCAGGAGGAAGTGCCCGTGATCGCGCTCACCGACAACGCTGCATCCAAGGTCGCCGAGCTGATCTCGGCCGAAGGCGATGAGTCCCTCGCCCTGCGCGTGGCGGTGCGCCCCGGTGGGTGCTCGGGCTTCAGCTACGAGATGTTCTTCGACTCCGATCGAGCCGATGACGACCTCGTGACCGAGAAGGCCGGCGTGCGCGTGGTGGTCGACCCCTCCAGCGCCCAGCTCCTCACCGGCGCCACCCTCGACTACAAGGACGGCCTCCAGCAGGCCGGCTTCTCGATCGACAACCCCAACGCCCAGCGCACCTGCGGCTGCGGTTCATCCTTCAGCTGAACCAGCTGCTCGACCAGTTCTGATCGAAGGCGGGCCTGAGGGCCCGCCTTCGTCGTTGTCAGCCGGCGATGGCGGGCCATCCGATCCCCGGGATCGGGACCCCGGACGGTGCGTCCGGATCCGGGGCCAACACGACGATGACCCGTTGGCCGCGGGGAAGGTCGAGCAGGCGGCGGTGCAGCACGCGGGCGCGGTCCTCGGGCAGGTCGGCGTAGGGGGCCGCGACGACCAGGGTGTCGGGCTGGTCCTCGAGGGCCGTCCCGGAGGTCAGCCAGAGCTCGGCGCGGTCGCGCTGGAGGAGCTGCTGGACCGCCGGGTCGGTGATCGGCGTGGAGTCGCCCACCTCCTTGCGCCAGGCGGACACCCAGGCCATGCGTCGCTGGATCGCGACGCGCTCGGCGGCCCGCACGGCGGGGTTCTCGCCCACCAGCGCGGCGACCACGGGGTCCTGCGGGTCGTAGCGGTGGATGACGGCCTCCACCTCGACGGGGTCGGCGCCGGCTCCGGCCACCTGCTCCCAGCGGGACCGCGTGAGCGACACGTGGCTGCGGAGGCTGGCATGGTCGGTCGGTGGGCGGCGGCGGGCGCGCCCGGCGCTGGCTCCCGTCGCGGCCAGTCCTACGGCCGCGACGGCGATGCCGGCGGGCGGTGCGACCGCGAAGGCCACGGCCGCTCCCGCGGCGGCGGTGGTGGCGGCTCCGCCACGGCGGAACCGGCGGCGCCGGGTGGTCCGGCGGTCGTCGAGGGCGAGCGCCATCTCCAGCGCGGTCTCGGCGGCGAGCAGCTCGGCCGCAGCGCGCCGCAGCGTGTCGGGGTGGATGGCCACTCGGGTGTTCAGGCTCTTCGACAGGCGGTTCGACACCGCGTCTCGGGTCCGGTCGCGGATCAGCTCCGCCCGGCGCATGGCCGCGGCGAGGCCATCGAGGTCACGGTGCTCCAGCTCCCGCAGGTGGAGGCGCTCGACGGCGCGCTCCGTCGCCGCGCCGCCGATCGCGAGCTCGGCGTGGAGGTCGTCCGCGATCGCCCGCGCCGCATCAGCGGGGTCGGGCCGGACCATGACGATCAGACCTCCGGTCTCTCCCGGAGTATCGGGGGTGCGCAGACCCGACTCCACGAGTGCTCCTGCGGGGGTGACGGACGGTGCTGGACGAAAACGGGCAACAACGGCCCAACGGACCTCCGAACGTTCTACTCAGGTGCCCAGCTCAGGACGCGGATGGGGGTCTCGCTTCGCTTCGGCCCTTCTCCTCACTCGCTTCGATCGAAACCACCGCGGCTCCGGCGGGCGGAGCCCATGGGCTGGGGGCGATGGCTCTAAGGTCGCCGCCGTGTCGACCTTGCCTCCGTCTCCCGCCGACCAGGTGCAGCTCACCGTTGACGGGGTCCAGGTGATGGTCGACGACCGAGGCGGATCGCTGCTGGGGGCGCTGCGCGACGAGCTCGGGGTCACCTCCGTGAAGGACGGCTGCAGCCCGCAGGGCCAGTGCGGCTGCTGCACGGTGCTGGTCGACGGGGCGCCGCGGGTCTCCTGCGTGACGCCGGTGCGACGGGTGGCCGGCCGCACGATCACCACGGTCGACGGGCTCGAGCCCGACGTCCGAGGCGGCTGGTCGGACGCGCTGTGCTCGTCGGGCGGGAGCCAGTGCGGCTTCTGCACGCCGGGCATCGTCGTGCGCCTGGCCGCGCTGCGCGCCAAGGGCACGCCGGTCACCGATCACGGTGCGGTCGAGCGGGCCCTCCAGGCGCACCTCTGCCGCTGCACGGGCTGGCAGACCATTGTCGAGGCATGGGACGGGCTCGGCCAGGTGCCGCCCGTCCGCGACCTGGAGGCGGCGTCGCAGCGGGCAGCCATCGAGGGGCGAGCGGCCCAGACCGTGTCCCCGGAGGTCGCGACCGGCCGGGGTGGGTTCGCAGACGACACCGCTCCTGCCGGGGCGCTGGTCGCGGTCCGCGCGGGCGACGGCGAGTGGATGGTCGGTGAGACCGTCGAGGAGGCTCGGGCGCTCGCGGGCAAGGTGCAGGGCCGTCGCACCACGGTCGATCCCGTGCCGCCCCTGGCGGTCCCCGATGGGGTCTGGGACGCGACGCTGCGGACGAGCTGGGTCGAGCCGGGCTACCTGGAGACCGATGCCACGTGGTGCGAGCCCGGCGGCGAGCCGGCCACGTCGCTGGCCAACGGCGGCGCCTTCGGCGCCAAGGACCCCGCGCACCTCGGGGCAGTCGCCCGGGAGCTGGCCGACCGCCACGGCCGGGCGGTGCGGGTGCTGTGGTCGCGGGAGGACGTGGTCCGCCTCGGGGTGAAGCGTCCGCCGGTGGCGGGCGGCGCGGCTGCCGACGGCACCGGGCGCCTCACGGTGGTGCGGACCCCCGGCATCGCCGAGGCCATCGCCCGGGTTGCCCCGGGCCTGGTGGTCGACGAGGTCGACGTGCCCGGTCCGCCCACCTCATCGGAGCCCCGGGCGGCGGGCTGGGCCGAGGCGCTCCTGCTGCTCGCGGGGGCCCGGGGCTCACTCGCTCCGATCCACGGCCCCGACGGCGGCGTGGCCGAGGCCGCGGTCGTCGACGGCCGCATCACGGTCCGCGTCGCCGCTGGTGACCCGCTCGACGAGGTCGCCCTGCGGTCGTACGCCATCGGTGCCGCCCACATGGCCTACGGCTGGGTCACCAGCGAGGGCCTCGCCGTCGATGCCGAGGGCGTGGTGCACGACCTCACGATCCGCTCGTTCGGGATACCCCGGGCGATCGACACGCCGCCCATCGACGTCGAGATCGACCACACGCCCGGACCTCCGGTGAACGGGTCCGACGCCGTCTTCGCCGCGGTGGCGGCCGCGGTCTGGCTGCACCAAGGTCGTCCCCCCGAGCTGCCCACGCGAGGAGCGCTGTGATGTCGAACCTGACCGGATTGCCCTATCGAGCCTCGGTCGCGGCAGGAGACTGGGTCGTCGTGTCGGGTCAGCTGGGCCTGCGAGACGGCGCGCTGGTGGAGGACTTCGGCGGCGAGGTCGACCAGCTCCTGGCCAACCTCTCGGACCAGCTCGCCGAGCACGGCCTGGGGCTGGAGCACGTGGTGAAGACGACGTGCTTCCTCATCGACCTCGGCCAGTTCGGCGAGTTCAACGAGCGCTACGCCGCGGCGTTCCCCGAGCCGCGCCCGGCCCGATCCACGATCCAGGTGGCGGGCTTGCCGTTCGGCGCCAACGTCGAGGTCGAGGCCTGGGCCGTCAGGCCGCCGCAGCGCGCCGAAGACCTGGCCTGACGGAACCGCGAGAACAGCCGCCGAAGGCGACCACGCCCTGCGCCGAGGTCAGACGTTGGTGGCGATGAGTTCGCTGCCCTCGTGGGTGGTCTCTGCCTCTTCCTTGAGGAAGTAGCCGAGCAGACCCGACGCCACGGCACCCGAGACCAGCACGCTGACCGGGATGACCACGATGAGGACGATGGCGATGCCGATGGGACCGATCATGGGCCCATTGTGACCCGGTGGCGGCTGGGTGTGCAACGAAGGCCGGCGGTACCGTGAACGGGCCATGGGTCCGCAGCAGCCTCCTCGCCCGAACGCGCGGGGCCCGCACGCCACCCCGCGGCCTGCGGTGGCCCCTCGGACCGTGGCCCCGCGGCCGGTCGACCACCGCCCGGCAGCGGCCGACGCCGACGTCGCCGTCCTGCCCGCCCCCGAGCCGGCGAAGCCCGCAGATCCAGTGGAGCCTGCGGGTCCGGCGGCGGGGTCGCGTCCCGGGCGTCCGGGTTACATCCCCGCCCTCGACGGCTTGCGCGCTGTCGCCGTGCTGGCCGTCGTGGCGTACCACCTGGGGGAGCTCCCGGGCGGCTTCTTCGGGGTCGACGTCTTCTTCGTCATCAGCGGGTTCCTCATCACCCGCC
>CAZCVS010000056.1:494-6555 GCA_964501845.1 uncultured Iamiaceae bacterium | reverse complement strand
GGCTTCTTCGGGGTCGACGTCTTCTTCGTCATCAGCGGGTTCCTCATCACCCGCCTCCTGCTCGCCGAACGGGAGCGCGATGGGGGCATCGCCCTGGGGTCGTTCTGGATCCGCCGCTTCAAGCGCCTGGTGCCGGCGCTGTTCGTGGTGCTCGTCGCCGTCGCCATCGGATCGCGGCTGTGGCTTCCCGCGTGGCGGCTGGGGGCGATCCGCCTCGACGCCTTCGCGGGCCTGGCCTACGTCGCCAACTGGCGGTTCGTGCTCAGCGATCAGTCGTACTTCGCGTCGGGCCTGGCGCCCAGCCCCCTGCGCCACACCTGGTCGCTCGCGATCGAGGAGCAGTTCTACCTGTTCTGGCCGCTCATCGTGGTGGTGGTGGCCAAGGTGGCGAAGGACCACGTGCGGCGGGGTGTGGG
The DNA here is from genome assembly GCA_964501845.1 of uncultured Iamiaceae bacterium. GTDB lineage: Bacteria > Actinomycetota > Acidimicrobiia > Acidimicrobiales > Iamiaceae > Aquihabitans. Next base: position 6,139 of record CAZCVS010000056.1, on the reverse strand, counting down.
GATCGTGGCCGCCATCGCCATGGTGGTCTCCGCAGGCTGGATGGCCGCCGCCGCGTCGATGGGGATGGACCTCTCGCGGATCTACTACGGCACCGACACCCGGGTGTTCGCCCTCTTCGGCGGCGCGCTGCTGGGGACCTGGTGGGATCCTGCATCGCGCGGCGGACCGACCCGGGCGGACCGGCGGCGGTGGGCGACGCGCTGGTCCGTGGCCGGCACGGTGGCGTTCGTCCCGGTGGTCGCGTTCTTCATCTGGGGATCGAACGCCGAGGCGGTGATGTACCAGGGTGCGTTCCAGCTGCTCGCCCTGTGCGCGGTGGTCCTGGTGTCGGGCGTCGCCACCGGGCAGGGGCCGTTCGACGCGGTGCTTGCCCATCCCGCTCTCGTGTGGGTCGGCCGCCGGTCCTACGGCATCTACCTGTGGTCGTGGCCCGTGCAGGTGTTCCTGTCCGAGTACTGGGGCCTCGATGGCTCCTTGCTCGCCGCCGCGGTCGTCAGCGTGTCGATCGCCCTCGCGGCGCTCTCGTTCTGGCTGGTCGAGGAGCCGATCCGCACCGGACAGCGGCCCGTCGGCCTCGGCTCGTCCCGTCCACGCGTGCGCGATCCCCGCATCCCGCGCGTCGCGTTCTCGGCCATGGCGCTGGTGCTGGTCGTGGGGGTCATCGTCGGGACCTCGGCGGGTTCACCCGACGAGCCGGACTACGCGTCGGTCAGCGACGAGGAGGTGCTCGACGCCGCTCTGGGCGACCTGACGCCCGCCGACGAGGCGGAGCTGCGCAACGCGCCCACCACGACCGTGGTCCCCATCGACGAGGGGCCGCCGGGTCCCTTCACCGGAGCGGCCGACCCGCTCGTGGACCCCGAGGCCTCGGTGGATCCCGCGATCCGCCTGGGGCGACCGCTGCAGGTGATGGTGGCGGGCGACTCGGTCGGCTGGTCGCTGGCCTGGGAGCTCGGGGGGCAGGTGAACCCGAGCGTGGCCGTCCGGAACCGGGCGGTCATCGGCTGTGGTCTCATGCCTCCGGACGCGACGGCGCTCATCGCCGGCCAGGACCCGCAGCCGTACCGGGACCTCTGCGAGAAGGCGGACCTCGTCGAGTACAAGGGGCTGGGGGACCCGACCGACGTGGTGCTGCTCTGGGTCGGTGCCTGGGAGGTCTACGACCAGGAGTACCAGGGGGTCCGCTACCGCGTGGGCACCGAGCGGTACGCCGACTTCCTCGAGGAACAGATGCAGGAGCGCATCGACAGGTACCGGGGCGTCGGTGCCCCCACCATCATGCCGGTGGTGCCGTGCTTCGGCCCCAACGCGGCGGCCCTGGGCCACGAGCGGGTCGACCCGGAGCGGGTCGACTGGGTCAACGAGCGGGTTCGGGCCGTCGCCCGCCGCAACGCCGGCTGGGTCCGCCTCATCGACCCGGACCACAAGCTGTGCGACGAGGCCGGCAAGGCGCTCGCAGCCACGCCCGAGGGAATCCCGCTGCGCGAGGACGGATCGCACTTCGATCCGCCCGCCGCGGTCTGGTTCTGGAACTCCTGGCTGGTCGGCCAGGTCGGCGCCGCCTTCGACATCGCCCCGCCCCCAGCCGAGACGACCACCATCATCGGCGTGCCGGACACCCAAGGCGGCTAAGCGCGGAGATCGAACGCCATCCTCCAGCGCAAGGCTTGGGTTCATGGGTTTCGAGCGGAGCGAGCCCGGGGGAGTTTGAGGGGGCGGAGCTTGCGGAGCCCCCCTCAAACCAGCGAGGTGCGACGCAGTCGTGCCGAGATGCGAAGGCGTCGGGCGTCAGCCCGTCGATCGAAAGCTCGACGAACGGAGAGAACGAGGGAGCGAAGCGACCGAGAGAACGAGTGAGGAGAAGCGGCGAAGCGAGGCGAGCCGCTACCCGCCCCAGCGGCTCTGACCGAAGCGGTAGCCGACCGAGCGCACGGTGGCGATCAGGTTGGCGTGCTCCTCGCCGAGCTTGGCGCGCAGGCGGCGGATGTGGACGTCGACGGTGCGGGCGCCGCCGTAGTACTCGTAGCCCCACACCCGGCTGAGCAGCGTCTCGCGGGTGAAGACCTTGCCGGGGTGCTGGGCCAGGAACTTGAGCAGCTCGTACTCCATGTACGTGAGGTCGAGCGGCTCGCCGTCGATGACGGCCTGGTAGGTCTCGAGGTTGAGCACCAGACCGCCGTACTCCACCAGCTCCGGTGCCGTGCCGAACCCGGTGCGCCAGAACAGGTGGCGGAGCCGGGCCTCGAGCTCGCGGGGGTGGAACGGATCCAGGCAGAAGTCGTCGTAGAGTTCGTCGCGCAGGTCGAGCTCGTCGAGTCGGTTGCCGGCGATGAGCAGCAGCAGCGGCTCGACCGGAAGGTCGCCTTTGCGGATGGCGCGGCACAGGGCCCAGGCCGCATCGCTCTGCTCGTTGATCACGACGATGGCGCCGCCCCAGCCGTCGTCGGGCGTCTCGTTGACCGCGACCCGCTCGTCCGCGCAGGGCTTCCAGGCGTAGCCGCCCAGGTCGAGCAGGCGAGCCAGCTCTGGAGGCGGCGGATCAGGGTGGACGAGCAGCGGTTCCATCGCAGTTACCAGGTGGGCAGGTACCGGGCGAGCTCGAACGGGGTGACCTGGGCCTTGTAGTCGGCCCACTCGACCCGCTTGTTGCGGAGGAACCACTCGAAGATGTGGTCGCCCAGCGCCTCGCGGACGAGTTCCGAGCCTTCCATGGCGTCGAGCGCCTCGCTCAGCGACTGCGGGAGATCGCCGATGCCGGCGCGGGAGCGCTCCTGCGGCGAGAGGTCCAGGAACGAGGTGGCCTCGTCGGGAAGGGAGTAGCCCTCGTCGATGCCCTTCAGGCCGGCGGCGAGCAGGACCGAGTAGGCGAGGTAGGGGTTGCACGCGGGATCCGGCGAGCGGTACTCGATGCGGACCGAGGACTCCTTGCCCGGCTTCTGCATCGGGACCCGTACGAGGGCGGCGCGGTGGTTCTGGGCCCAGGTGATGTGCGATGGCGCCTCGGTGCCGACGATCAGCCGCTTGTACGAGTTCACCAGCTGGTTCGTGACGGCCGTGATCTCGGCGGCGTGGTGCAGCAGCCCGGCGACGAACGCCTGGCCGGTCTTCGAGAGCGGGTGATCGTTGGTCGGGTCGTGGAAGACGTTGGCGTCGCCCTCGAACAGTGAGAGGTGGGTGTGCATGCCCGAGCCCTGGACGCCGGTGAGCGGCTTGGGCATGAACGTGGCGTACACGCCCTGCTCCAGCGCGGTCTCCCGTACGACCAGGCGGAAGGTCATCACGTTGTCGGCCATCGACAGGGCATCGGTGTAGCGCAGGTCGATCTCGTGCTGGCTGGGACTGTCCTCGTGGAACGAGTACTCCACCGGGATGCCCATGGCCTCGAGGTGGTGGATCGTCTTCTTGCGGAGGTCCGAGCTGACGTCGGCGGTCGTCAGGTCGAAGTAGCCCCCGGTGTCGAGGGGCTCGAGCGGCTTCGTCGGGTCGCCGGAGCCGAAGTAGAAGAACTCCATCTCCGGGGCCACGAAGAACGAGTCGCCCCGCTCGCGCGCCGCGTCGAGGATGCGGCGCAGGACCTGGCGGGGGTCGCCGGCGAAGGGCGTGCCGTCGAGGGTGGTGAGGTCGCAGAACATGCGGGCCGAGGTCTCGTCGCGCTCGGCCCACGGGAGCAGCTCGAAGGTGCGGGCGTCGGGCCGGGCGAGCACGTCGCTCTCCTGGATGCGGCTGAACCCGTCGATGGCGGAGCCGTCGAAGCGCATCCCCTCCTCGAACGCGTTCTCGAGCTCCGCGGGGGAGATGGCGAACGACTTCAGCTGGCCGAGCACGTCGGTGAACCAGAGGCGCACCAGGCGCACCCCCCGCTCCTCGACCGTGCGCAGCACGTACTCCCTCTGGCGATCCACGGCGCCATCCTCACGCCCAGACGGCCGTGCAAGCAACCTCAGAACGGGCCGGTTCACGTTGCGTTCACAAATGCGCAAGGGGTTGGAGACACCCCCGGAACATCGTCCAGGGGTGTCTCTTCGACCGACTGGGTCAGCAGATGACGACGACCTGGAAGCCCCTGTCGGTGAGCGCGCCATCGGTGCCGTAGGTCAGCACCGTTACCCCGTTGGTGTTGGAGGCGAGGTTGGTGACCGACACGAACCCGCTCGTCGCCCCGGCATCGGGGGTGGCGGTGCCGGCGAAGTACGTGCACTGCTTGATGTTCCGGTCGAAGGTCACGGTGTAGAGCCCGGTGCCCAAGCGGGTGGAGCCGGTGGCCCGGGAGTTGCGTCCGAGGACGCCAGCTGAGGTCACGTTGGCCGACATCGGCTGCTGGTAGTAACCGGCCACGTCGATGACGAGGTGGGTGGCGGAGCCGTACGCCTGGAGGCTCAGGTCCTGGTTGGCGTTGCACGAGAGGCCGTTGGCACCACAGAGCGTCACCGTGCCGGTGTTGCTGACGTTGAACGACGAGTCGTAGTTGAGGAACGTTGCATTGGGTTGGACCACGTTGGCCGGCCAGGCCCGGAGGAACCCGCTGCCCGAGTCGATGGCGGTGATGGTGGCCTCGATGGCGGTTGCGCTGTTGGGGATCCCGCAGCCGCCCGGGTTGCCGCCTTGGACGGTGAACGTCGCCTGGTTGCCCCGGACGTCGATGGCCTTGGGCTGGCTCACCTGGAACTTCCCGTAGCCCTTGCGGGTGTCGAGGATGCGGCAGGGGATGATCGGGACGTACTTGTTCTCGGAGATGCCGTTGCCGAGGATGCGCGTGCTGCCGCCCGAGTCGGGGCCCGGCGCGTTCTGGCTGCCGACCGCCGACGCCGTCACCGCCCCGATGGTCGCGCTCAGTGCGATGGCGGCTGCGATGGCAACCGCTTTCTTGGTGAAGGTCATGGGGGGACACCTTTCGTGATGTGCCGGAACCCGCTCCGGCCCCCAAACGTTTCCATGCCGGGAGGGCCGGTGCTCAGATTCTTCGGGCAGCGTCCTCTGACGGTCACGTCACCGCGCGACGGCAACCAGCCAGCGAGCGGACGACCTCGTTCACAGTCCGTTCACAAACGGGAAACGACGGGGCGCGGCAGTGCTCCTAGGGTGCGCTCCGCACAACGGATCAAGCCGTCCCGGCAGCGGGGCAGGCACCGACAATGGAGAAGACTTCCGTGGTTTACAAGGCCGAGTACATCTGGATCGACGGCACCGAGCCCACCGCTCGCCTCCGGTCCAAGACCCGCATCCTCGAAGATGGTCGTGCGCACGACGACCTCCCGATCTGGGGCTTCGACGGCTCCAGCACCAACCAAGCCCCGGGCGACAACTCGGACTGCGTGCTCAAGCCCGTCGCCGTCTTCCCGGACCCGATCCGCGGCGGCGACGACATCTTGGTCATGTGCGAGGTCTTCCTCGTCGATGACACCCCGCACCCGACCAACACCCGCGCCCCGCTGCGCGCTGTCGCTGAGAAGTACGCCGACCAGGACATGTGGTTCGGCATCGAGCAGGAGTACACGTTCTTCAAGGACGGGCGCCCGCTCGGCTTCCCGGTCGGTGGCTACCCCGAGCCCCAGGGCTTCTACTACTGCGGCGTCGGCGCCGACGAGGTGTTCGGCCGCGATGTCGTCGAGGCCCACATGGAGGCCTGCATCGAGGCCGGCATCGG
>CAZCVS010000056.1:0-484 GCA_964501845.1 uncultured Iamiaceae bacterium | reverse complement strand
GCCAGTGGGAGTTCCAGGTCGGCCCGCTCGGGCCGCTTGCCGTGGGCGACCACCTCTGGACCGCTCGCTGGCTGCTCTACCGCATCGCTGAGGAGTTCGGCGTGTCCGCCACCATCGAGCCCAAGCCCGCCAAGGGCGATTGGAACGGGGCCGGCTGCCACACCAACTTCTCCACCCAGGCCATGCGCGAGGGCTACGACGCGATCATCGCGGCGTGCGAGGCGCTCGGCACCAAGGCCGAGGAGCACGTGCGGGCCTACGGCCACGGCATCGAGGACCGCCTGACGGGCGCTCACGAGACCGCTCCCTGGAGCGAGTTCTCCTACGGCGTGTCGAACCGTGGCGCCTCGATCCGCATCCCCTGGCAGGTGGCCGTCGACAAGAAGGGCTACGCCGAGGACCGTCGCCCCAACGCCAACATGGACCCCTACGTGGTGGCCAGGCTGATCACCGACACGGTCTGCTCCGCCGCCGCGAGCTGATC
>CAZCVS010000055.1:0-11746 GCA_964501845.1 uncultured Iamiaceae bacterium | reverse complement strand
GCCCTCGTCGCCGCCGCGGTGCTCTCGGATCGCTACATCACCGCCCGCTTCCTGCCGGACAAGGCCATCGACCTCATCGATGAGGCGGGGTCCAAGCTGCGCATCGAGATCGACTCGCTCCCCACCGAGATCGATGTCGTGGAGCGCCGCATCCGCCAGCTCGAGATCGAGCGCGTCGCCCTCGCCAAGGAAGAAGACGCTGCCTCGGTGGAACGGCTCGATGCGCTGGACAAGGAGCTGGCCGACCTCCAGGAGCAGTCCCTGTCGATGAAGGCCCACTGGCAGGGCGAGAAGGACGCCATCACCCAGATCCGCGACCTGAAGGAGCAGCTGGAGGCCAAGCGCACCGAGATCGAGCGCGAGCCCGACCTCGAGAAGGCCGCCGAGATCCGCTACGGCCAGATCCCCGAGCTCGAGCGCCAGGTCGACGCGGCCACCGCGCGCCTCGCCGAGCTCCAGGGCACGCAGCAGATGCTGAAGGAGGAGGTCGACGAGGAGGACGTGGCCGAGGTCGTGTCCAAGTGGACCGGCGTCCCCGTGACCCGCCTCATGGAGGGCGAGCTCCAGAAGCTGGTCCGCATGGAGGAGGTCCTCCACGAGCGGGTCATCGGCCAAGACGAGGCCGTCGTCGCCGTCGCCAACGCCATCCGGCGCAGCCGGGCCGGCCTGTCGGACCCGAACCGGCCCATCGGCTCGTTCCTGTTCCTCGGACCGACGGGCGTCGGCAAGACCGAGCTGGCCCGCACCCTGGCGGACTTCTTGTTCGACGACGAGCGGGCGATGGTCCGCATCGACATGAGCGAGTACATGGAGAAGCACGCCGTCTCCCGCCTGGTGGGGGCGCCTCCCGGCTACGTCGGCTACGACCAGGGCGGTCAGCTCACCGAGGCGGTCCGCCGCCGCCCCTACTCGGTCATCCTCTTGGACGAGATCGAGAAGGCCCACCCCGACGTGTTCAACATCCTCTTGCAGGTCCTCGACGACGGGCGCCTGACCGACGGCCAGGGCCGCACCGTCGATTTCACCAACACGGTGCTGATCATGACGTCGAACCTGCCCGGTGACCCGCTCACGCTCTTCAAGCCCGAGTTCGTCAACCGCATCGACGACATCGTCCGGTTCCGTTCGCTCACCACCGACGACCTGTCACGGATCGTGGAGATCCAGCTACAGGGCCTGCGAGCGCGGCTGGCCGCCCGGCGCATCGACCTCGTCGTCACCCCCGAAGCCGAGCAGGCGCTGGCACGCGACGGCTTCGACCCGGCGTTCGGCGCCCGACCGCTGAAGCGGGTGATCCAGCGCGAGGTCGGCGACGCCCTCGCCGTGAGGCTGCTCGAAGGCTCGGTCACCGAGGGGGCGACGGTCACCGTCGACACCGATGCCGACGGTGCCATCACGCTGACGGCCTGAGCCCGCCCGGTCGCGCCGCGACGGCGCCTCCGTTCAGCTGGTGGTGGTGTCGGCGGGTCCGGCGACGAGGGGCGCCGGCTCGGTGGACGAGCCGTCTGCGCCGGTGGCTGGAACCGCGGCCCGAGCGGCGACGAACGACTGGAGCAGCTCGCCGAGGTCGACGCCGAGGAGCGCCTTGGTGAGCTCCGTGCCCTGGGCGACGGTGTTGGTCACGTTGCGCACGGTCTGGCTGGCGCCGTCGGTCGAGATGACCGTGACCTTGTCGATCTGCGACATGGGCCGGGCCGCCTCGGCCACCACCTTGGGCAGCGCCTCGGCGACGATGTCGAGCACGGCCGCATCGCCGTACTGCTTGTACGCCTGGGCCTTCTTCTCCATGGCCTCGGCCTCGGCCTCGCCCTTGGCCTGGGTGGCCGCGGCTTCCGCCAGGCCCTCGGCCTTGACGGCCTCGGCGAGGGCGGTGCGCTGCTCGCGCTCGGCCGAGCCGGACAGCCGGACCTGCTCGGCGTGGGCCTCGGCCTTGGCGATCTGCTGGGCCTTGTGCGAGGCGGCCTCCTGCTCGACGGCGTAGCGCTGGGCGTCGGCGGGCTTGCGGACCTCGGTGTCGAGCTCGCGCTCCTTGAGCTCGGCCCGGCGGGCGGCCACCTGCTCCTGGGCCGAGATGACGTCTTGGTCTCGCGCCGCCTGGGCGAGCGGGCCGGCGGCCGCGGCCTCGGCGGCGGCGGCGTCGGTCTGGGCCTTGATCTCGGCCTGCTTGAGCGACAGCTCGCGGTTGGCCATCGCGATCTCTTCCTCGGCGCGGATGCGGGCCTGCTCGGCCTCGCGGCGGGCGTTGGCCTCGGCCACCGCTGCCTCCATCGCGGCGCGCGCCGCCTCGGGCCGACCGAGGTCGAAGAGGTAGTCGCCTTCGGCCTGGATGTCTTGGAGCTGAAACGTGTCGAGCACCAGGCCCTGGCCCGTCAGGCTGTTCTCCGCCTCCTCGGCGACGGCCGCCGCGAACGCAGCGCGGTCGCGGATGATCTCCTCCACCGACAGGCGGCCGACGATGGCGCGCAGCGAGCCGGCCAGCACCTCCCGGGTGAACACGTCGATCTCCTGCTGCTGGCCCAAGAACCGCTGGGCCGCCGCACGGATGAGCTCCTCGGTCCCGCCGACCTTGACGACGGCCACGCCCTCGAGCACGCACCGGATGCCGTTGGAGGACACGGCGGCGGGCACGCTGACGCCGATCTGGCGGCTGCTCAGGTCGACGGCACCGAGCTTCTGCACGAAGGGCACCACGAACACGCTGGCACCCATCACGACCTTCTGGCCGGAGGTGTCACCGCTGCCCTTGCCCCTGCGGCCGGTGATGATGAACGCCTCGTTCGGGCCTGCCACCTTGATGCGGCTGATCACGAACAAGACGACAGCAGCGGCGAGCACGCCGAGCCCGACGAGGGCGATGAAGATGGAGGACATCAGAGGTTCTGCTCCTGGGGGAAGGGTTCGACGGTGACGAGGGTGGAGGACGAGACGTCGACCACGACGACCTCGGTCCCGAGCGGGAGGGCCGCCTTGGCCCGACAGGCGATCTTGGTGGGGCCGTTGGCCCGCTGGAGCATGACCTCGCCCAACGAGCCCGGCGTCGGGATGGTGACGATGCGGCCCATGGCGCCCAGCAGCGAGGCGGCGCTCTCCGGTGGGTGCTGCGGGCCGCCGTCGACGAAGCGCACGAGCCGGCTGGCGAGCACGGCGAAGACGACGCCGATGGCGAGCCCGGGGAGGATCGCGACGAGCCCGATGGTGGGGTAGAAGGCCCCGGCGCCGAAGCCGAAGGCACCGAAGAAGGCCGCCAGGACGGGCAGCGACAGCCAGTCGCCACCGACCTCGATCCCGTCGAGCAGGTCGAACACGCCGTCGGTGCCGTCGATGACCAACGACGCGATCAGCACCACGGTGCTGGCCACCCCCAGCCAGAGGAACGCGTTCATGATGTGACCGACCCTAGCCAGCGAGAGCGTCGTTGCCCCCGAGAGTTTTCGCCCCGATCGATCCGAGTCATCGCTCGGAGCCGGCTTGCTTCGCCCACCGGATGCGGCCACACTGCCACGCACCGAACGCCGAGGGGGCGGCCGGAGCTACCTGGGGGGTATGCATGTTCCACGGATCGACGCGGCGCGTCACTCGACGAACGGGCGCCGTCGCGCTCGCAGGCGCGTTGCTGGCGGGGGCCCTTGCCAGCGTGCTGGGGGCGAGCGCCGCAGGCGCGGACTCCACCAAGACGGTGAAGAACACCACGCCGATCACCATCCCGGACTCGGGCAAGGCCAACCCGTACCCGTCGACGATCAACGTCAGCGGCGTCGGAACCGAGCTCACCGGCCTCAGGGTCGTGATCCGCAACACCACCCACGGGTGCGCCAAGGACCTCGATGTCTTGCTGGTGGGCCCGACCGGTACCAAGACCACGCTGTTCTCCGACAACGGCCACGCGGCGATCCTGCCGAACTGCTCGGACCTGAACAAGACCTCGATCACGATCGACGACTCGTGCGCCGACTTCGCCAATGCCGTCCCCTCGGGCGCCAACATCTGCGTTCGCCCGTCGGACAACGACTCCCTGGGCCACCAGGGCGACACGTGGCCCGATGTGGGGAGCAACTTCCCCGCCCTGAACCTCTCCACGTTCTACGGGTCCAACCCGAACGGGGCGTGGAAGCTCTACGTCGTCGACGATGCAGGTGAGGACAGCGGCTCGTTCGCGGGCGGCTGGGAGCTTCAGGTCACCACGAGCAACGGCCCGCCGGTCGCCAACCCGCAGGTGATCACCGCCTACAAGGGCACCTCGGTCCCTGTCACGCTGACCGGCACCGACCCCGACGGCGATCCGATGACCTGCGTCGTCCCCGGGACCACCAGCCAGGGCAAGGGCAGCCTCGGCGGCTCCGGGTGCAACCGGACCTACACCGCGGCGGCCCGCACCACCGGCACGGATGGCTTCGCCTTCCGCATGGCCGATTCCGGAGGCCTCCAGAGCGCCAACGCCAGCGTCGTGTTCAACATCACCAACCGACCGCCCACGGCCACCGACCAGACCGTGACCGTCGGCCGCGGCGAGCGCATCGCCATCGCCCTCGGCGGCACGGACCCCGACGCCGGTGAGGCGCTCGCCCTGACCTGCCTCCCGAACCTGGGCAACACGGCGCTCGGCAAGCTCAGCGGGTCGGGCTGCAACGTGACCTACGTCGCCAACAACGTCAACGGGACCGATACCTACGCCTTCTCCGTGAACGACGGGTTCCAGGGCGCCGATAGCGGCACGCTCACCATCAACGTGGTCGACCCGGTCCTTCCCGGCTGCAAGTCGACCGACTCCAAGAACGCCCGCTACATCTGCCGGGTCTACCTCGACCTGCTGGGCCGGGCCGCCGATCCGGGCGGCAAGGCCTTCTGGCTGCGCAAGGTGGACAAGGGCGAGGCGCGCGTCGGCATCATCCGCAAGTACCAGACCACACCGGAGTACAACCGCCGGGTCGTGGACGACGTCTACAAGACCTTCCTGAAGCGCAACCCCGACAAGAGCGGCCAGGCGTTCTGGGCCGGGAAGATCCGCAAGGGGTCCAACCCCGACGAGGTCCGCGCCCAGGTGATCGGCTCCAACGAGTACTACACCAAGTCGGGCGGCTCGCCGGCGGGCTTCGCCGCGGCGCTCTACCAGCAGGTGACCCGCAAGCCGGCCAGCCAGGCCCAGATCAACTCGGTGGTCAGCCAGATCAACGCCGGCAAGACCCGCACGTCGATCGCCGCGGCGCTGCTCGCCACCAAGGCGGGCGACACCGCCACGGTCCAGGGCATCTACGAGCGCTACCTGCGCCGCACGCCCCCGGCGAGCGAGGTCACCTACTGGGTGAACAAGCTCCAGTCCGGCGTGACCGAGCTGAAGATCGTCGAGGCCACCGTCGCCTCGAACGAGTACTACAACCGCTCGTAGTCTTCGGCTTCGCCTCCGACTACGAGCGGTCCGGCTCCCACCGGGCCTGTGAAGGCCCGGTGGGATCGCCGCGCACGGCTTCTTCTCCCCGACTTCGTCGTTGAGCTAACCATGCCCTGTTCCTTCCGCTCGGGTGCTTGCGGCCCTGGCGGGCCTCCAGCACCGGGCCGCTCGGGCCCTTTCGCCTTCGGCGACAAGCTGGCGCCGGCTCACGTCGCCCGACGCGTTGCCTATGACCTTTGGGACGGGGTGTTGGTCCGTACGCTGGTTCTGTTCTCGCGCGCTGGGTCCTCGGCACGGCCTCGACCCAGCCCCCACCCTGGAGACGCCCACGATGTCCGACGCCCAGCCCCCGCGGGGGCCACGACGACCGCCGCGCCCCGGTGCCGACGGGCCGCCGCCGTCGTCATCGTCGAGGCGTCCAGCGGGCGCAGGTCCGGCCCGGCTCCCTCGCCCTGGTCCCGCCCGTCCACCCCGCGCTCCCAGTGCACCCGGCTCGACGGGTGACCGCGCCGCGCCGCGCCCGCCGGGGCGTGAGCCCGATACCCGTCGGAGCGGAGTCGCAGCCTCGGGGTCCCCAGAACGGGGAGCACCCCAGAGCGGAGCACCGCGTGCGGTGAGCTCGCGGCCGCAGGCACCGGCCAAGGCGTCACGCACCGTTGCGGGCCTCGCCGAGGCCAGTCGGGCCGAACGCCGGCGCAGCTCCCGCGAGCGTCAGATCCAGCGCAACCGGTTCCTGGTGGGCGGCGGCGTGCTTGCGGTCGTGGTGCTGCTCGTGTGGGGCTGCTCCTCGATCGGCGGGGATGACAGCTCCACCACCGCGGCCAAAGGCGGCCGCGGCGACCAGACCACCGAGCCGACCCAGACCGCGGCCGAGAAGGCCACGGTCCAGGGCCTGGCCCCGACGGCGTCCTACGACGGCTGGGTCGATCCGAAGAGCTCCGGCCTGCCGTGGAGCACCACGGTCACCGGCCAGCTGACGTTCCGGGGGAACCCGACCCGCAACTACTACGGCCTCGGCCCGGTCCCCGAGGACCCCAAGGTGCTCTGGCGCTACCCCGAGAGCGGCGGCATGTGCGGCCAGTCCAACGTCGGCAGCCAGGCGAAGTCGTGGTGCGGGACGGGGTGGACCGGTCAGCCCGCGGTGTTCGAGGAGGACGGCACGACGTGGGTCACGTTCGGCGCCTACGACAAGAACATCCACTTCCTGAACGGCGACGACGGTTCCGAGATCATCGGGAACTTCGACATGGGCGACATCATCAAGGGCTCGGTCACCCGCGACCCCGACGGGTTCCCGCTGCTGTACTCGGGCAGCCGGGCGGACTTCCACATCTTGGCGACCGACCGTCCCGACGGGCAGCCGGCAGACCTGTGGAGCATGAGCGCCGACAACGTGTCGCCCGTGAACGGGTGGAACAACGACTGGGACAGCTCGCCGCTGGTCATCGACGACTACCTGTTCACCGGCGGCGAGAACGGCCAGTGGTACATCGTCAAGCTGAACCGGGCGACGGGCGACGACGGCCTGGTGACTGTGGCGCCGGAGATCGTGTTCAACGCCCCGGGCTGGGACGAGCAGCTGACCTCCGACCTCGCCGGCTCCGGCAGCCGCGTCAGGGACACGTCGATCGAGAACTCGCTCGCCATCTCCGGCAACACCGTCTACTTCGCCAACTCCGGCGGACTCGTCCAGGGCTGGGACATCTCCAAGCTGAAGGAGGACCCGTCGAGCGTGACGCGGATCTTCCGCTTCTGGACCGGCGACGACACCGACGCATCGATCGTGATCGACCCCGACGGCATGCTCTACGTCGCTTCCGAGCGCGAACGGACGTCGAGCTTCGCCCGCGACGACGAGGTGGGCCAGCTGATGAAGCTCGACCCGTCGAAGCCCGACGATCCGCTGGTGTGGTCGGTGAAGGACCCGGCCGAGGGTGCGCCGCAGGGCCACTGCGAGGAGGCCAGCTGCTATGGGATCTGGGGCACGCCGGCGCTCGCGAACGGTGTCGTGTACTTCGGCACCAACCACGGCCGCTTCCTCGGGGTCTCGCAGGAGACGGGCGAGGTCATCTGGGAGAAGAAGCTGCCGCCGCCGACCTGGCAGTCCCCGGTGGTGGTCGACGACACGCTGATCATGGGCGATTGCCTCGGCAACCTCCACGCCTACGACGTATCGGACCCGAAGGTCGATCCGCCCGAGCTGTGGTCGGTGGAGCTCGAGGGTTGCATCGAGTCCACCCCGACCGTCTTCAAGGGCCGCATCTACGTCGGCGCGCGCGGCGGCGCCTTCTACGCCATCGGCGACGAGTAGTCCCGAACCGCTACTCGGTGGCGATGGCCTCGAGGACGTTGAGCTTGCTCGTCTTGTAGGCCGGCCAGATCGAGGCGACCACGCCGAGGGCGGCGCCGAAGACGACCACGGTGATCATCCCGCCGACGGGGATGGCGAACGTGGTGATCCCCTGGCTCACGAGGACCTTGACCATCGTGTAGCTCATCAAGACGCCGAGCGCGGTGCCGATGACCGTGCCGATGAGGGCCACGATGACGGCCTCCCAGCGCACCGACGAGCGCAGCTGGCCGCGGGACATGCCCATGGCCCGCAGGAGCCCGAGCTCCCGTGTGCGCTCGTGGATCGACAGCGACAAGGTGTTGGCGATGCCGATGAGGGCGATGATGATCGACACGAAGAGCAAGCCGTAGATCACGTTCAACAAGATGCTGATCTGGTCGACGATGCCGCTCGTGAACTCGTCGCGGTCTTGGACCTTCATGGTCGGGTAGTCGGCCTTCAACAGCTCCTTGATGGGTGCTCGGACGGATTCGGGATCGACGCCGTCCTCCACGTTGAGACCGATCTGGAAGTCCGAGGGCTGCGACGAGATCGCGGTCAGCGCATCGCGGGTGACCGTCCACTGGCCGAGCAGGGCTGGGTCGTCGCTGAGCGCCTCGACCTCGTAGGAGGCCTTGCGTCCGCCGAGGGCGGTGACGGCGATGGTGTCGCCGACCGCGATCCCCTCCTGCTTGGCCACGAGGCGGTCGACGATCATCCCCTCGTCGGTGAGGTCGTCGAGCGAACCGGTCGCCATCTTGACCTCGAACAGGTCCCCGAAGGAGGCGTCGACGCCGCCGATGGGGGAGACGGGCTTGGAACCGTCGGGGAGGGTCAGCTCACCGAGGGCGAACGAGAAGGCGCTGACCTCGCCGACGCCCTCGATCTCCTTGACGTCCTCGCTCAGCTGGGGGCTCGCCCCGGTGAACGAGGCCTGGTTGACCGGCAAGATGATGTAGTCGCCCTTGAAGCCGACGTCGATGGCCGACTCGATCGAGCGCTGCACCGAGTTGGCGAAGATGGTGATGAACGCCACCAGCGACACGCCGATGGTGAGCGCCGCGGCGGTCGACGCCGTGCGGCGCGGGCTGCGCATGGCGTTCTCCCGGGAGATCTGCCCGGTGACGCCCTTGATCAGCGGGAGCGGGGCGCCGACCACCCGTGAGAGCGGCTTGGCGAGGACCGGCCCGGAGACCAAGACGGCGATCACGATGAGGAACAGGCCGAAGCCCACCCCGGGGATGGCGTCGCTGGTGGGGTCGGCTCCGAACGCCGGTGCGATCGACAGGAGACCGAGCACGAGCGCGAGGACGCCGACGACGGCGCGCACCCACGAGCGGCCGGTGCGGTCGATGGCGACGTCGCGCAGCGCGGCCATCGGCGGCACGCGGGTGGCCTTGACGGCGGGGCCGACGGCGGCCACGGCGGTGATGGCCAGGCCGGCGAACATGGCACCGAGGGCGATGGCCGGTGTGACCACGAGCGAGGCCTGCGGGAGGCTCAGCCCGACCGCCTCGAGCAGGACGAAGGCGGCCTTGGCGAGGGCCACGCCGCCCAGGAACCCGAGCACGGCCGACACCACGCCGATGACGGCGGCCTCGAGGAACACCGACCCGAGCACCTGGCGGCGGGTCGCGCCGATGGCCCGCAGCAGCGCCAGCTCCTTGGTGCGCTGGGCCACGAGGATGTTGAACGTGTTGGAGATGATGAACCAGCCCACGAACAAGGCGATGAAGGCGAACACCAGCAGCATCGTGGTGAAGAAGGCGAAGCTGGACTTGACCTCGCTGGCCTGCTCCTCGGCGGCTTGCTGGCCGGTGACGACATCGACGTTGGGATCGAGATCGGCGGCCCGGAGGTTCTCGACCAGCTGCTCGGGCGTCACGCCCTCGTCGGCGCGCACCGACACCGTGTCGACCTTGCCCTCCTCGCCGGCGAGGCGCTGGGAGGTGGGGAGGGTGGTGCCGATGTAGGTCGCGCCGCCGGCGGAGTCGGCGTTGCCGAACCGCGACGTGCCCACGAGCGTGAAGACCTCGTTGCCGCTCGGGGTGGCGATCGTGACGAGCTCGCCCACCTCCAGGTCGGCCTTCTTCACGGCGGCGCGGTCGATGATGATCTCATCGTCCGCCTCCGGGGCTCGGCCCGAAGCCACCTGGTACGAGGCCATGTCCTCGTCGGCGACCCAGGTCCCGACGATGGTGGGGGGGCCGAAGCCTCCGCCGAACGGTTCGCCCTCGCTGTCGAGCAGCGTGAGGGTGAAGACCGAGATCGACCCTTCGGCTTCGCCGACGCCGTCGACGGCCTGGGCCGCGGCCACGACCGATTCCGGGAGCAGCGCCCGTTGGGTGCCGGTGAACTGGGACTCGAAGAGCTCGTCGCCGCGGACGATGGCGTCGACGTTCTCGCCGAGGTCGCCGAACAGGTCGTCGAAGACCTGGTTGACCGTGGCGGACAGCACGAAGGTGCCGGTCATGAAGGCCACGCCCAAGATGACGGCGAGGCACGTCGAAACCAGCCGGCGCTTGTGCGACCAGAGGGATCGGAGGGTGGTCTTGAGCATCGGGTTCCCGCCGCTCAGTCGCCGAAGGTCTTCATGAAGTCCACGACCGCATCGGTGGTGGGCTGGAGGATCTCGTGGACGATGTTGCCGTCGGCGAGGATCAGGACCCGGTCGGCGTAGGAGGCGGCCACCGGGTCGTGGGTGACCATGACGATGGTCTGGCCGAAGTCCTGCACCGCTTGGCGCATGAACGAGAGGATCTCCGAGCTGGAGTGGGAGTCCAGGTTGCCGGTGGGCTCGTCGGCGAAGATGATCGCCGGCTTGCTGGCCAGGGCCCGGGCGACGGCGACGCGCTGCTGCTGACCGCCGGAGAGCTCGCTCGGGCGGTGGCTGAGGCGGTCGGCCAGGTTGACCGTGGACACGATCTGGTCGAACCAGGCCTGGTCCGGCTTGTGCCCGGCGAGCGACATGGGCAGCACGATGTTCTCCTCGGCCGACAGCGTCGGGATGAGGTTGAAGGCCTGGAAGACGAACCCGATGCGGTCACGGCGGAGCTTGGTGAGGTCCTTCTCCTTGAGCTCCGTGAGGTTGGTGCCCTCGATCCAGACCGAGCCGTCGGTGAGCTCGTCGAGGCCGGCGAGGCAGTGCATCAGCGTGCTCTTGCCGGAGCCCGACGGGCCCATGATGGCGGTGAACTGGCCGGCCTGGAAGTCCACCGTGACCCCGGCGAGGGCGTGGACGGCCGTGTCGCCCTCGCCATAGGTCTTGACCGCGCCAACGGCGCGGGCGGCGACGCTGGTGGGCGCCGGAGGAGGGGGTGGCATCTCGGAGGTGGTGGTGCTCATGCGATCAGTCCTGGCCTGAGGGGTTCGTCGGGTTCCGACGCTCGGTCGGGGCGAGACTCATCGCAGAGCACCCGCCAAGGTCCAAACAAGGTACCCGCATGAGGTGACAGCCCGGCAGATTCAGGCCTCGTCGTCGGTCGCGAGCACTTCGTAGAGACGGCGCCGGGTGTCGGTGAGGATCTCGACCGCTTTGGCCTGCTGGGCGGGCGTGCCGGCGCGGACGACCTGCTTGACGGCCGACATCGTGGTCCCCAGGACGTCGCGCAGCTCGAAGGCCGCGGGGTTGGCGTCGTCGACGACCTGCTCCCAGGGCGCCGGGCCTTCGCGGGCCTCCACGGCCTCGGTGCCGGACTCGGTGAGGGTGAAGCGGCGCTTGCTCTCGATCTCGACGGCGGTGACGAGGCCTTCCTCCTCGAGCATGGTGAGGGTCGGGTACACCGATCCGGGGCTGGGCTTCCACGCACCGCCGGTGCGCTCGTCGAGCTCTTGGATCATCTCGTAGCCGTGCATCGGCTTCTCGGCCAGCAGGGCCAAGATGGCGGCGCGGACGTCGCCGCGGCGGGCCCGGCCGCCGCCTCGGCCGCCGCGTCCACCGCGGGGCCCGCGCTCGAAGGGAGCGCCGCGGCCTCGGCCGCGGAAGTTGGGTCCACCGAAGCGGCCGAAGCCGTCGGTGTCGGGGTGGG
>CAZCVS010000054.1:0-11759 GCA_964501845.1 uncultured Iamiaceae bacterium | reverse complement strand
TGGGGTACTCGAGCATGTAGCCGTACCCGCCGTGCAGCTGGACGCAGGTGTCGACCGTGCGCTTCTGGAGCTCGGTGCACCACCACTTGGCCTGGGCGGCCTCCTCAGCCGTGAGCGTGCCGTCGTTGAGGCCCTCGATGCAGCGGTCCACGTAGGACTGGGCGACGTCGATCTCGGTGCGCATCTCGGCCAGCTTGAACCGGCTGTTCTGGAACGAGCCGACTGGCTGGCCGAACGCCTTGCGCTCCTTGACGTACTCGAGCGTCCACCCGAGCGCAGCTTCGGCCGCCGCCACCGCGGAGGCAGCGATCGAGAGCCGTTCCTGGGGCAGGTTGTGCACGAGGTGGACGAACCCCCGGCCCTCGGTCCCCAGCAGGTTGGCCACGGGCACCTGGACATCGGTGAAGAACAGCTCGGCGGTGTCCTGGGCGTGCATCCCGATCTTGTCGAGGTTCCGGCCCCGCTCGAAGCCGTCCATGCCGCGCTCCAGGACGAGCAGCGACATGCCCTTGTGCCGCTGGCTGGGATCGGTCTTCACCGCGGTGACGACGAGGTCGGCGTGGATGCCGTTGGTGATGAAGGTCTTGGACCCGTTGACCACGTAGTGGTCACCGTCGCGGATGGCGGAGGTGGTCATGCCGGCCAGGTCGGAGCCGATGCCCGGCTCGGTCATGGCGATGGCGGTGATCAGCTCGCCCGAGCAGATGCCCGGCAGCCAGCGCTCCTTCTGCTCATCGGTGCACAGCGAGGTGAAGTACGGCAGGCAGATGTCGTTGTGGAGCGTGAGGCCGAGCCCGGCGCCGCCGGTGCCCGAGCGCTGGAGCTCCTCGCCGATGATCAGGTTGTAGCGGAAGTCGTCGACCCCGCCGCCGCCGTACTGCTCGGCCACGTCGATCCCGAGGAACCCGGAGGCCCCAGCAGCAGCGAACAGCTCTCGGGGCACGATCCCGTCGGCCTCCCACTCCAGGAAGCTGGGCACGATCTCCTTCTCCACGAACTGCCGGAAGGCGTCGCGGAACATCTCGTGCTCATCGGTGAAGATCGTGCGCTGCATCCGCCCATCCTGCCAGCCGCCCAAACCCCACCGAACCCCCACGAACTTTCGACGCCAACGGTTGCCCTGCAACCATAAGCATCGAAAGTTCGGGAACTATCCCATTGGCGCAACACGCCGCGGACCGCCACTGAGCGTGGTCCGATCGATTGCGGCTGGCGTGCGCTACTTGTCGGAGGCGGAGTTGCCGGTCTCGGGTTCGACCTCGGCGTTTTGGGTCGCCTTGCCGGTGCGGTCGTCCGTGATGCCCTCGGGCGACACTTTCAGGAAGGCGGCCACGATGGCCTCGAACTCGGGATCGTCGGCCACCTCATCGGGTGAGTTGTCGCTGGTCACAAGGTCTTCTTTCTGATCGAACGGGTGGCCGGTTCGTGCGACGTGTGCGGCTGTGCCGTCACTCGCACAGACCATGGCCGCGAACTGCTGTGTCTGCGGCTAAGGTGATCGGTGTCGAGAACCAGCGCCTTCAAGGAGGCCCCATCATGAACACCGTCATCTCGTTGACGCCGCCGCCCGAGGGCAGCGGCACCGAGGACCCGAAGCGGCAACAGAGCCGCTCGCGCCCGGTCAAGTCTCTCATGACCGAACGGCTCAAGCAGGAAGGCTCCGAGGAGATCCTGCTCACCACCGGCAGCTTGAGCGGACCCACCAAGCGCCCGGTGTCCGGTCAGCAGCTCTCGGACGTCCTGAGCATCCATGAGGCCACGGCCCGCCTGCCGCTGCCGTTCTTCAAGGCCGCCGGCTGGCTCGAGAAGTCGGGCCGAGCCGAGTACACCACGACCGACGCTCTGCTGGAGTACCAGCGGAACCGCTCGCTCGGAGCCACCCACGATGAGGCGGTGGGGCCGCTGACCGAAGCGATGCGTGGGTCGTGGATGTGGCAAGAGACCGAGCCTCTGCTCGGTCTTGGGTCGGTCCGCCTGGCATCGGTCAAGGCCACGCTCATGCGTGCCTCCGGAGCCTCGCCGTCCCACGCAACCCAGATCGAGAACACGATCGCGTGGATGGCATGGGCGCGTCTGATCGAGGTGGAGGGCGAGCAGGTGAACGCTCTCGGGCCGGTGCGCACGATCGCGCCACCAGCCGACCCCGAAGGCGGCGGCGACGCTTCCGAGGGCGAGGGGGCCACCACCAAGGAGGGCGGGGAAGCCGCCCAGGTCGAGCCCAAGCGGACGGTAGGGATGCCCGAGCCGAAGACGTTCTTCGGTGGAGGCGACATCAAGGGGTCGGGCAGCGGGACGGGGTTCGTGCTCTCCGTGAACTACTCCTGGACGGCTGACGACCTGGCCAACTTTTCGCCTGAGCAGATGGCGGCGGTGGGCACCCTGCTCTCCGCCGTCAAGACGCTCAACGGCGGCTAAACGAGCGAACCCACCTCCAATCCCCATCAGGTTGTCGAGACCAGCAGGTTGGAGGTGGGTTCGTTCATCTGGGCGGCGGTTAGTCCCTCCCCGAGGCTCTGGACCCACGGGGGGAGGGGTGCAATTCCCCTGCCGTCCACGGACGATCGAGGAACACCGCTGCGCCGCCATGCTAGCGGCCAGCGGTGTTCTCGTCGCGGTCATCAGCCAACTGGACGGTAGGTCAGGCGCTTGCCCTTCATGCCCGACACCAGCGCCTCGACGCGGTCGTGGTCGGTCATCTTGCTGGTGTTCCAGCGGAACTCCGCCTCGGTCACGTAAGCGCCAAGGTGCTCCTTCGAGACGTTGATGTAGGACGACAGCGCCCGCTTGAAGCAGGCGAAGAACGACTCGGCCATATTCGAAGTGATGACGTCGCCGTTGCGGTAGCGCACGTACTGGTTGGCCTTGTGATCCACGACCTCATGGCCCGCCAGTTCCCGGCGGATCGTCCTGTATGGCGCTCCGCCATCCGTGTGCAGGACCGTCTCGGCGATGTTGATGTGATCGTTCATGGCCGACCGCAGCGTGTCGGCGGTGACGTCGGTGACCACCTGCACGCGGGCCTCGCCGGTCTCGCGGTCGATGAGGGCGAACACGGGCGTCTTGTCGGTCTGGCCCTGCTTCCCGACCTTGCCCTGGCGATGCTTGTTCTTCGGGTTGCCGCCCACCCACGTCTCGTCAGCGACGACGACGGGACCGGCGAGCAGCGGGGCAAGTGGCTCGCGCTCCATGGCCTTGCGGAGACGGTGGAGCATGAACCACGCCGTCTCGTACGAGCCGAGGCCGAGGTGCCGCTGAAGCTCCAGGGCGGAGATGGCGTTCTTGGCAGGGCAGACGAGGTAGAGCGCCAGCAGCCACTTGGACACCGGGATGTGCGAGGACTCCATGACGGTGCCGACCAAGGCGCTGAACTGCTTGCGGCAGTCCTTGTCCCGGCACCGCCAGACACGGCGGGGCGACGGCTCCTGACCGTCCTTCGGCTTGCGGACCACCCGGTAGTGCTTCTCGTCGGCCGTCCCACAATGAGGGCAGACCGGCACGCCATCCCACCGCAGTCGTTCCAGCAGGCCCCACGCAGCCGCCTCATCGGAGAGGTACTTCGGCAGGGTTGCGAGGTTCAACTGCTCTTCCACAACCGAAATCCTACGCTCCGTAGGCGTGTTGCGTCAAGTGGATAGTTCCCGAAAGTTCGGTTGTGAGGTGGTCTTACCATTCGAACTTTCGATGCGAACGGTTGCTGTGCAACCACCAACGTCGAAAGTTCGTCCCGGTGGGGTGGGGCGGTTAGCGGGTGCCCCAGGTGTAGGTCTGCTTGACGAGGTCGAGGTAGGTGAAGACCTCGGCGCTGCGGACGCCCGGGGTGGCGCGGATCACGTCGTTGACGAGGTCCAGCAGGTGGTCGTTGTCCTCGCACACGACCTCGAGCAGCAGGTCGTAGGAGCCCGAGGCGATGACGACGTAGTCGATCTCGCCGATGGCGCCGAGGCTGGCGCCGAGCGCCCGGAGATCGCCCTCGGCGCGCACGCCGATCATGGCCTGGACGGTGAAGCCCACCGAGAGCGGGTCGGTCACCGCCACCACCTGCATCACGCCGGAGTCGGTGAGGCGCTGGACCCGCTGGCGCACGGCGGCCTGCGACAGGCCGACCTCGGGGCCGAGCTTGGCGTAGGACATGCGCCCGTCCACCTGCAGGGCGCGGATGATGGCCTTGTCGATGTCATCGAGCGCCGGCGCAGCGGCGGCTCGCGCACTGCGCCCGTTGCGGCGCGGCGGTGTCCCCACGGCCGTCATCCCTCCCGTGCCGACGCGAGCGCTCCGGTGAGCGCGAGGTGGGGCCGGGCGATGGCCTCGGCCACGGAGCGGTTCACCACGTGGCCGCCCAGGGTGTTGACGCCGAGGGCGAGCGCCGGATCCCGCGCCACGGCCCCGGCGACGCCGAGCGACGCCAGCTCCGAGAGGTAGGGGAGGGTCACGTTCGTGAGCGCGTAGGTGGAGGTATGGGGCACGGCGCCGGGCATGTTGCCGACGGCGTAGTGGAGGACGCCGTGCTTCTCGAACACCGGGTCGTGGTGGCTGGTCTCGTGCGAGGTGGCGATGCAGCCGCCCTGGTCGATGGCGATGTCGACGACCACCGCGCCGGGCTTCATCGCCCGCACCAGGTCCTCGTCGACGACCACCGGGGCTCGCCCACCGGCCACGAGCACGGCGCCGATCACCAGGTCGGCGTTGGTGACCACCCGCTCGACCACCCCGCGGTTGGAGGTGAGGGTGGTGACCCGGCCCATCTGGATCTGGTCGACGTGGCGGAGCCGGTCGACGTTGCGGTCCAACACGTCGACCTCGGCCTCCAGGCCGGCGGCCATCCATGCCGCGTTCCAGCCGACGTTGCCAGCGCCGAGCACGCAGACGCTGGCCGGGCGCACGCCGGGCACGCCGCCGAGCAGCACGCCGCGCCCGCCGTTGTGGCGCTCGAGGAAGTGGGCGCCGACCTGGATCGCCATGCGCCCCGCGACCTCGCTCATGGGGGCGAGGAGCGGGAGGAGGCCTTCGACGGTCTGCACGGTCTCGTAGGCGATCCCCGTGGTTCCGGCGGCGAGGAGCGCGTCCGCGACGGCCGGGTACGCGGCGAGGTGGAGGTAGGTGAACAGCACCTGATCCGCTCGGAGGTAGCCCAGCTCGGACTCCTGGGGCTCCTTGACCTTGCAGATCAGCCCGGCCCGCTCCCAGACCTCGTCGGCCGTGGCGACGACCTCGGCGCCGACCGCCCGGAAGTCGTCGTCGGGGATGCTGGCGCCGTTGCCGGCGCCGGACTGGACCACCACGTCCACGCCGTGGCCGTGGAGCTCCCGTACCCCGTCGGGCGTGATGGCGACGCGCCCCTCGTCGGCCTTGATCTCGGTGGGCACGCCGACCAGGAGCGGACCGTTCACGCCATCTGCTCCATGGCGTCCATCGCCTCGATGAGGGCGATGCGGATGACTCGGGCCATCTCGTCGAACTCCTCCGGCCCCGCGGTGAGCGGCGGCGAGAGCTGGATCACCGGCTCGCCGCGGTCGTCGGCCCGGCACAGCAGGCCGTTGGCGATGAGCGTCGGGGTGAGGATGCCGCGCAGGAGGTGGTCGGCTTCGGCCTCGGTGAACGTCTCCTTGGTGGCGGTGTCCTTCACCAGCTCGATGCCGTAGAAGTACCCCATGCCGCGGACGTCGCCGACGATGGGCAGGTCTCGGAGGTCTTCGAGCGCGGCGCGGAAGCCGTCCTCGTTCGACCGGACGTGGCCGGTGAGGTCCTCGCCCTCGAGGATGTCGAGGTTGGCCAGAGCGGCGGCGCAGCTGACGGGGTGGCCGCCGAAGGTGATGCCGTGCAGGAAGATCTCGTCGTTCGCGATGAACGGCGCCGCGATCTTGTCCGAGACCATCACGCCGCCGAGCGGGGAGTAGCCCGAGGTCAGGCCCTTGGCCATGGTGATCATGTCGGGCTGGTACCCGAGGCGCTCGGCACCGAACATCGAACCGAGGCGCCCGAACGCACAGATGACCTCGTCGCTCACCAGCAGCACGCCGTAGGTGTCGCAGATCTCCCGCACCCGGGCGAAGTACCCATCGGGCGGGGTGAAGCAGCCACCGGAGTTCTGGACCGGCTCGAGGTAGACGGCGGCGACGGTCTCGGGGCCGGCCTCGACGATGGCGGCCTCGATGGCCTCGGCCGGCATGAGCAGCGCTTCGGGCGAGGTGTCGGTGTACCGGTACGAGTTGGTGTTGGGGACCTTGAGGTTGCCCTGAGGGATCAGCGGAGCGAACACGTCCTTGATGGCGTCGAGCCCGGTGATGGACAGCGCGCCCAGGGTGGCGCCGTGGTACGCCAGGTTGCGGGAGACGACCTTGTGGCGGGTCGGCTCGCCGATGGCCACGAAGTACTGGCGGGCCAGCTTCCAGGCCGACTCGACCGCCTCGCCGCCGCCGGTGGTGAAGAAGGCTCGGTTGAGGTCGCCCGGGGCCAGCGCGGCGAGCCGGGTGGCCAGTTCCACGGCGGTCGGGTGGGCGTAGGTCCACACCGGGAAGTAGGCGAGCTTCTCGGCCTGCTCGGCCATGATCTTGGCGATCTCGTGGCGGCCGTGGCCGGCCTGCACGGTGAAGAGCCCGGCGAGGCCGTCGAGGTAGCGCTTGCCGTTCGTGTCCCAGACGTAGCAGCCGTCGCCCCGCTCGACGATGGTGACGTTTCCGTGGTCCTCCGGCGTCAGCTTGGAGAAGTGGCCCCAGAGGTGGTCCTTGGCCTGGGTCTGCAGCTGAGCGGGCGAGGTGGCGTTCACGGGTGCTCCAGGTGGAGGGAGGGAAGTATCGACTCTGATCAGATTCTCAGCGATCAACCGTCTATTGGCAAGTGAATCCTTCGTAGATCATCTTGGTCACGAGTGAATCAGTTGTGGACGGCGGTGGATCGGGATGTCAGACCTTCTCGCGGCGGATCGAGCGCCAGGAGCCGATTGCCATCAGCGACACGGTGATCACCAGCAGCGCGGTGGCGATCACGTTGATCTGGGGCGGCAGCTCGGTCTTGTTGGAGTTGAAGATCCGCATCGGGAAGGTCACGGTCGAGTCGCCGGCGACGAACGAGGTGATGATGTAGTCGTCGATCGACAGCGCGAACGACAGCAGGGCGGCGGCGCCGATGCCCGGCAGGATCAGCGGGAAGGTGACGGTGCGGAACGTCCGCCACGGCGTCGAGCCGAGATCCATGGCGGCGTCCTCGAGCGACCAGTCGAACCCGCGGATCCGGGCTTGCATCGTGAGGGCGACGAAGCTCACGCAGAACACGATGTGGGCGATGACGACCGTGGCGAACCCGAAGTCGGCGCTCTGGGCGAAGAACAGGGTGAACAGCGACGAGCCCAGCACGATCTCGGGAGCGGTCAGCGGCAGCACGAGCAAGATGTTGACCAGCCCCTTCCCCCGGAACCGGTAGCGGGACACCGCGAGCGCCATCAGCCCGCCGAAGATGGTGGCGACGAGAGCGGAGAGCGCCGCGACCTTGAGGCTGGTGATGAGCGCCTCGGTGTACTCGACCTTGCGGAACGGGTTGGCCCAGTTGTCGAGGGTGAACCTGCGCCAGGAGGTGTTGAACTTGCCGGCCGGCTGGTTGAAGGAGAACAGCACCATCACGAAGATCGGGGCGAACAGCCAGACGTAGACCACGAAGGCCCAGATCCCGAGCAACCGCGAGCGCAACGGCCGGCGCGGCTTCACCGGCTGGAGCGGGGCGGCGGGGGCGGTCATGCCGACAGCTCCTCGGTCCCGAGCATCTTGGCGTAGATCAAGACGCCGACCGTGCAGATGGCCATGAAGATGAAGGACAGGGCTGCGGCCTCCGGGTAGTTGCTCTCGCGCAGGAACAGCTTCGAGATCTGCGAGCCGATCATCGGCGTCTTCGCGTTGCCGAGCAGCTCGGCGTTGATGTAGTCGCCCGCGGCGGGGATGAAGGTGAGCAGCGTCCCGGCGAAGACGCCCGGCATCGACAGGGGCAGGATGATCTTGCGGAACGCCTCGGGTGGCCTGGAGTACAGGTCGCGGGCGGCGTCGAGCAGGCGGATGTCGATCTTCTCGAGGCTGACGTAGATGGGCAGGATCATGAAGGGCAGGAAGTTGTAGGTCAGCCCGCCGATCACGGCCTGGGGCGTGTTGAGGAACACCCCGTCGGAGCTGAGCCCGATGGCATCGGTGAGCTGCATCAGGCTGAGCCGTTCGAGCAGCCCGACCACCGGTCCGTTCTGGCCGAGGATCGTCGTCCAGGCAATGGTCCGGAGCAGGAACGAGGTGAAGAACGGCACCATGACCAGCCCCAGCAGCAGCGTCCGCCAGCGGCCGGCGCGGAAGGCCAGGTAGTAGGCCAGCGGGTAGCCGATGGCGATGCACAGCACGGTGGCGGCGCCGGCGTACGCGAACGAGCGGATCAGTTCGGGCTGGAACCGGTCGATCGCGTTGGAGAAGTTCTCCCACTTCCACGTCATGTCGTAGTCCGGCAGGAACGCGTTGGGCTTCTCGGACAGGGCGATCTCCAGCAGCGTCCACATCGGGACGAGGAAGAACAGGATCAGCCAGAGCATCCCCGGGCTGAGCAGCCCGTAGGGGGCCTTGCGGCCCTCGCGCAGAGCGTTCTCGGCGGCCACGACGTGGTCAGCCGGTGATGCTGTTGAAGCGCTCTTGGATCGCGATCTCGTCCTCTTGGTCGAGCTCGCCGAAGACGCGGAGTCGTTCGTTGGTCTCGTCGTCGGGGAAGATCAGCGGGTTCTCGGCCAGTTCGGCGGCGTCGCCTCCCGCGGCCTCCATCACCTCGCGCACACCGGCCACCGGAGAGATGAACTGCACCCACTCGGTGATCTGGGCCGCGTTCTCCGGGTCGTACACGTAGTCCATGAACTTGGCCGCCGCGACCTGGTTGGGGGCGCCCTTGGGCACCACCATGGCGTCGAACCACTGCATGCCGCCCTCTTCGGGGATGGCGAACTTGATCCCCAGCTCCGGGTCCAGCTGAGCGATGTCGCCGGACCACGCCTGGCAGGCGGCGAAGTCGCCGTTCTCGAGCGAGCGGAGGTACTCGTTGCCGGTGAACTTGAGGATCTGGCCCTTGTCCTTCTCCTCTTCGATCTTGTCGAGGGCGGCGTTGATCTCGTCGATGTCCGCGCTCGACGGGTCGGCGCCCTGGCCGAACATGGTGAGGCCGACGGCGTCGCGGACCTCGGTGAGCACCGCCACCTTGCCCTTGAGCTTGGGATCCCACAGGTCGTTGATGCTGGTGAGGTCCCCGCCGGTGAGCTTGGGGTTCCAGGCGATGCCGGTGATGCCGGCCTGCCACGGCATGAACCTCGTGGCACCGGGGTCCCAGTCCAGGTCGAGGTAGGCGTCGATCAGGTTCTTGTGGTTGGGGATCTGGTCGAGCAGCAGCTCTTCGGTCCAGTCCAGCCCGATGATGCGAGCCGCCATCCAGTAGGTGGGGACCACGATGTCCGCGTCGAGCGTCTGGCCCCGGCCGAGCACCGGTGAGAAGTACTTGTTGAAGTACTCGTCGTTGTCGTTGTAGTCGACCTTGTAGTTGACGCTGACGCCGCTCTCTTCCTGGAAGTTGGCGAGCGTCGTGCCCTTGCCCTTGATGTTGCCGTTGTCGTCTTCGTCGATGTAGGCGGTCCAGTTGCTGATGGTGAGGCGATCGCTACCCGAGCCGCCTTCACCGCCGCTATCTCCGGATCCGCCGTCGTCATCGTTGCCGCAGGCGGCGAGCAGGCCGGGAGCCAGGGCCGCGGCACCGACGCCCATGCCCATACGGGTCAGGAAGCGTCGCCGGGAGAGCTCCCGGGTCAGCCGCACCGCGGCGGCCAGTTCGGGGTCGATCGGTCGGTCGGACATGGCGTCAGCTCCTTGGTGGGCAGGTCATTGGTCAGGTTGCGGGTCGGGGTCGTCTTCGAGCTCAGGTGGGGCGGGTGCCTGGCTCGGGTCGCCGGGCAGCAAGACGCAGGCCTCGTCGGACCACGAGGCCTGGACGATGTCGCCGGGGATGGGCAGACCGTCACGGCGGGCCGGGACGTGGGCGACGGCCACGGACTCGTCGGGGAGGATCATCTCGTAGCGGACGACCGGCCCCTGGAACACCACCAGGGTGACGCGGGCATCGACGGTCCAGCGGTCGGGGTCGGAGGCTTGGGCCTCGACGTACATCCGCTCGGGCCGCACCATGAAGGTCGCCCGGTCTCCGGTGGCGAGCGAGTGGGGGTTGTCCACGGTCATCGTGCGGCCGGCGACCTCGATGGTGGCCTTGGAGCCGTCGACTGAGGTGACCGATGCGGGCCAGAGGTTGGCCTGGCCGATGAACCCGGCCACGAACACGGTGGCCGGGTTGTCGTAGATCTCCCGGGGGGAGCCGATCTGCTCGACCCGACCGAGGTTCATGACCGCGATCCGGTCGCTCATGGTGAGCGCCTCCTCCTGGTCGTGGGTCACGAAGATGAACGTGATCCCGACCTCTCGCTGGATGCGCTTGAGCTCGAGCTGCATGCTCTGGCGGAGCTTCAGGTCCAAGGCGCCGAGCGGCTCGTCGAGCAGGAGGGCCTTGGGGTAGTTGACCAGAGCGCGGGCCAGCGCGACGCGCTGCTGCTGACCGCCCGACAGCTGCGACGGTCGACGCTTGGCGAAGTCGGTGAGGCGGACCACCTCGAGCAGCTCGTCGACGCGGCGAGCCGTCTCGTCCTTCGGCACCTTCTTGGCCCGGGGCCCGTAGGCCACGTTGTCCCACACCGTCATGTGCGGGAACAGGGCGTACTGCTGGAAGACGGTGTTGACGTCTCGCTTGTGGGGGGGAACCTTCGAGACGTCCTGACCCTCGAGGCGGATGGCGCCCGATGTGGGAGTCTCGAAGCCGGCGATCATCCGCAGGGTCGTCGTCTTGCCGCAGCCCGACGGTCCGAGCATCGAGAAGAACTCCCCTTCGGCGATGGCGAAGTTCGCATGCTCCACGGCGACGAAGTCCGTGAAGGCCTTGGAGACGTCGTCGATCTCGATGATCGGTGGCCGCTCGGATCGATCCGACGTGTCGGTGGCGGTTTCGGCGATCGACATGGGCGTCCTCGGGTGGCGAGCGGTCCAGTCCCCTGTGCCACCGGTCACCCGCGTGCCACCGTGGAACCCTCCCACGGATCGTCCGGGCTGGCAAGAGAATCCGTCGTTTCCATTGTGTTTCGCGACGGAATCCCTTGCCATCGCCGAGCAGACCTCGCAGGATGGGCCGGACGGTTCGAGACCCGGGGGTTTGCGCGAGATGGTGGACGGCCAGCACTTCATCGATGGCACGTGGCAGGCGGCGGTGAGCGGACGGACCGACGACGTGGTCGATCCGGCGACGGGGTCGGTGATCGCCGCCGTCGCGTCGGGCGACGCGGCCGATGTCGACCTCGCGGTGGCCGCCGCCGCCCGCGCCTTCGAC
The DNA here is from genome assembly GCA_964501845.1 of uncultured Iamiaceae bacterium. GTDB lineage: Bacteria > Actinomycetota > Acidimicrobiia > Acidimicrobiales > Iamiaceae > Aquihabitans. Next base: position 338 of record CAZCVS010000054.1, on the reverse strand, counting down.
GATTGGGGCCGCACCACCCCTCGCGAGCGCAGCGAGAAGCTGCTCGCCCTGGCCGACGCGGTGGAGCGCGACCTGCCCGAGCTCAAGCGGCTCGAGATGGCGAACGTGGGCAAGCCGGCATCGATCATCGACTTCGAGTTCGACCTCACGGTCGACAACCTGCGGTTCTTCGCCGGCGCCGCCCGCTGCCTCGACGCCGGCGCCGCCGCGGGGGAGTACCTGGAGGACCACACCTCCATGCTGCGACGCGACCCGCTCGGCGTGGTGGCCGGCATCGCACCGTGGAACTACCCGCTCAACATGGCGACCTGGAAGCTCGGTCCAGCGCTCGCCGCGGG
>CAZCVS010000053.1:0-11837 GCA_964501845.1 uncultured Iamiaceae bacterium | reverse complement strand
CGGGGAAGTTCTCGACCTCGGTGGTGAGCATGAGCTGGCCGCCGGGCTGGTCCGAGGTCGAGGACGGCTCGCCCTCGAGGATGAGCGGCGCCAGGTTGGCGCGAGCGGTGTAGATGGCCGCGGTGAGACCGGCAGGACCCGATCCGATGATGACGACGTTGTGGCGAGTGGGCACGGAGACTCCGGTGCGTTCGGGGACGTGAACGTCCAACGCCGAGACCGGTCGGAACCTTCCCGGTCGGCTCGGCGGCGACCGGCTCCGTCAGGTCGTGCTCAGGTCCCCGCGGCGGGTTTGGGCGCGTTCGCCTTGCGCAGGGCGACGAGGCCGATTGTGCTGAACACCACGGCGAAGATCGCGTAGATGACCCACACGTGGCCGGGCACGTAGTTGGCCCACACCCGCACGATGATGAGCAGGAACAGGAAGAACGCCACCGATCCGATGACGGCGGCGACCAGCCCGTAGACCAGGCCACGGGCGGCGAGCAGCGCGGGCTTGGTGGTGCGGTCGCGCACCTTGGAGATGGTGTCGACGATGGTGTCGGCCGCCTGTGCCGGCCACTCGGCGGGGATCACGCCTTGAGGCACCTTGGTGCCGCGGGGCGATGGAGTTGGTGCAGCCATGGTGCGAGACCCTACCCGCCACCGCCGGGGGCCAACCCGCCCTCTGAGAACGAGCGCAGCCGGTCAGCGCTCGAAGATCACGACCTCGTCGCACGCGTCGGCGCCCACGGCGGCGACGAGCGTGGTCTCCTCGTCGGTTCGGGCGGAGGTGGCCGTGAACTCGTACACGAGCACCTCTCGGTCGTCGACGTTGGCGTAGCCGGCTTGGATCGGTGCGGTATCGAGCTTCAAGGTGACCTGGAGCTGCTGGGCGCACCGGTTGACGGCGGCATCCGATGGCGGCGCTTGCGCCCGGCGCCCAGTCGCATCGATGTCCGTGGCCGTCTCGGCCTGGTCGCCGCTGAACGCGGAGCCGTTCATCCGCAGGGCGTCGGCGAAGGAGCTCGCCGTGGCCTCGCGGAGCTGGTCGCCGCTCGGGTAGGTGCCGAGGTACACCACCGTCAGGTCGGCCGCCGGCGCAGCTGACGGAGCGGTGGTGGGCGCGCCGTGGCTGCCGGTGACCGGACTGGGTGCACCGGAGGACTCGCCGGTGCCGTCCTCAGCAGAGAACGCCCCGTCGGCGCCGCTCTCGGCCGAAGCCTCGAACTGCGCGGCATCGCCCGTGGCGAAGGTGGCGCTGGCCTGATCGTCGTCGCTGCTCTGACCGGCCCACACGAGGGAGAGCCCGACGGCCATGAGGAGGATCACCGAGGCGGCCACCAGCCAGGGGGTGGCACCGCCGCGGCCGCGGGAGGCCGACACGCCGCGCGACGGGGCGACCGGCGTGTCGAGGGCGGTGGAGATCAGCTCGTCGACCGCGTCGCCGTCGAGGGTAGGGATCGAGGTGCCGGCGACGAGGTCCGCCGCCGCCTGGAGCTCGGCCAGCCGGGCCTGCGCCGCGGGGCTGGCCTCGATGCGCGCCAGCAGCTCGTCATCGGCCTCGCCGTCGAGGGCGAGCGACAGGTCGTCGTCGGTGGGGGTGGGCTGATCGGTCATGGTGTGGGCGTAGGACGTTCGTCGGGGGTGGGCTGGTTCCCGCGGAGCAGGTCGGCCAGCTGAGCCCGGCCCCGTGCGATGCGGGAGCGCACGGTACCGGCGGGGATCTCCAAGACCTCGGCGATCTCCGCGTAGTCCAGCTGGCAGAGGTCCCGGAGTACCACGGCTGCCCGAAAATCCGGCGCAAGCTGGGCGAGGGCTTCATCGATCTCGTCTCGGTCGCCGACCGAGTCGCTGGGGTCGGGGGTGGACAGATCGGCGAGATCGACCGGGGCGCCATCGTGCTCGGGGAGGCCGACGACGGGGCGGCGCTTGCGACGACGGAGCTCGTCGAGGCAGGCGTTGGTGGCGATGCGGTACGCCCAGGTGGAGAACTTGGCCCGGCCGTCGAACCGGGGGAGTCCTCGGACGATGGCGATCAGTGCGTCCTGCGTCGCGTCGAGCGCATCGGCGTCGTTCCCGGTGATGCGCCGGCACACGGCGTGGACCTGGGGCTGGTGGATGCGCAGCAGGCGCTCCAGCGAACGGCGGTCTCCGGCCTGGGCCGAGGCCACGAGCCGCTGCTCGTCGTCGAGGGCGGTCACGTCCTTCACGGGGTCCGCACCGCGATCTCCGAGACCGTGACCTCGCCCGAGTCGGCCGTGCGGGTGAACCACACCAGGACCTGGTTCCCGGTGGTGTCGAGCGGGGCGAAGCGAGTCAGGCCGGCGTCGGCACCTTGGACCGAGGCGACGGGCTCGCCCCATCCGGCCAGGTCCCCGGGTGCGTCACCGTCGGCGACGTAGACCCGGGCGCTCCAACCGCCCTCGGTCGTGTGCACGTCGACCGCCCCGATGGCGTGGCTGTCGTCGAGCGTGAGGATGAGCCCGACGCCGTCCTTGCCGTACATCGCATCGGGATCGCCGTACTTCTCGCTGCGCCACGCGGTGTCCGGGTTCTGGTCCAGGGCGTTGAGGACCTGGTCCTCGTGCTCGGTGCCGTTGTCACCCTGCGGGTCGAACGACGTGGCCGACACCACCGAGAGGCGATCGGTGGCCGGCGCATCGGAGGGCGTCTCGCCGCCTTGGAGCGCGAACGCCCCGGCCATGGCGGCGAGCAGCAGCACCACGACGATGACCATCCACCGGCGCGACCGGCGAGGCGGCGGGCCCTCGAGGGTGGCGACCGGGGCCGGATCCGGGTGGCGGTCGGACGCTTCGGCGCTCGTCTGGGCCGGTACCGGTACCGGCGGAGGAGTCGGCGGGCGGGCGGTCGGCGCACCGGCGGGCGCCGGGGCCATCGGGGGGTTGGCTGCGGCCGCAGCGACCGCCGCCGCCGGGGCACGGCGCGGGTCGGCCCCCGCGCCCATCAGCGCGGTGCGCATGGCGGCCGCCGAGGCGAAGCGGTCGGCGGGCGCCCGCGACATCGCTTGCATCACCACCGCCTCGGTGGCGACCGGGATGTCCGGCCGCAGCTGGCGCGGCTCGGTGGGGTAGCGGTGCAGCCGGGCCAGAGCGGTGGCGGCGTCGGTCTCCTCGACGAAGGGGGCGACGCCCGTCAGGGCTTCGTAGAGGACGACGCCGAGCGAGTACAGGTCGGCGCGCCCGTCGATCGGGCCGCCCTCCACCTGCTCGGGCGCGAGGTACTTGGCGGTGCCGACCATGGCCCCCGCGCTCGTGAGGTCGTTGCCCTCGGCCGCCTTGGCAATGCCGAAGTCCGCCACCAGGACGCGGCCGTCGGCCGACAGCAAGATGTTCGCCGGCTTCACGTCGCGGTGGACGAGCCCGCTGGCGTGGGCCGCCCCCAGGGCATCGGCGACCTGGGTGCCGATGGCCAGCACGGCGTCGAGGCGCATGGGCCCGTGCTCGTCGAGGTCGGACCGCATGGTGGTGCCCACCACCAGCTCCATGACGATGGCCTCGATGCCGTCGGCTGAGAACGTGTCGTAGACCGACACGATCGACGGGTGGGCGAGGCGGGCTGCGGCGACCGCCTCGGCACGGAACCGCTGGACGAACGACTCGTCGCGACCCAGGTGCGGGTGGAGCAGCTTGACCGCGACCCGGCGGGCGAGCGTCTCGTCGGTGGCCTCCCAGACCTCCGCCATGCCGCCCGACGCGATGGGTCGGTTCAGCCGGTACCGGCCGACCAGGAGCCGGCCGGCCAGGGGAGCCTCAGAGGGCTCAGACGCAGAGGGGTCGGGCGAAGACACGGCCTGGTCACGCTAGTTGGAAGGCAGTCGACCACTCCGGGCGGCATGGGTGGTGGCGTGTTCCGCGTGCAATGCGAGCCAGCGCCAGCTTGTCGCCGGAGGCGAAAGGGCCCGAGCGACCCGGTGCTGGAGGCCTGCCAGGGCCGCAAGCACCCTGAGCGAAAAGAACAGGGCACGGGTAGCTCCACGACGAAGTCGGGGAGAAGAAGCCGTGAGCCGCGTTCCCGGTTCCGTTCGCAGGATCGATGGAAGCCGGAGATCCGGGCTGAGGCGAAGCCTCAGGCCGGATCGTGCCAGACCAGCCCCACCACGCGGGGGCCTCCGTGGGCGCCGATGACCGGGCCGATGGTCCAGATCGTGAGCTGGTCGCGGGAGTACCGGGGGGCGAGCAGCTCCACCAGCTCCTCGACATCGTCGGCGCCGCCGTGGCAGACCGCCACCGTCTCCAGGTCGGGGAGCTCGAAGAGCTTGTCGCGCAGCCAGATCATGGACTTCTTGCGGGTCCGCTGCTTGGCGGCCTCGGTGACCGAGCCGGTCGAGATGTCGATGATGGGCTTGATCGAGAGGATCGAGCCGAGCATGGCCTGGGCCCCGCCGATGCGGCCGCCCTTCTTGAGGTTGTCGAGCGTGTCGAGGGCGCCGAAGACCTTGGTCCGGCTGCGCAGGTCCTCGACGAGGGCGACGATGTCCTGGGGGGACCCGCCCTGCTCGGCCAGCTCGGCGGCGGCGAGGACCTGGAGGCCGAGGCCCGCGGTGATCGAGGTCGAGTCGACGATGGTGAGATCGAGGTCGTCGCCGATGGCCTTGGCCGCGGTCTGGGCGGACTGCATGGTGGCGGAGAGGGCGCTCGACAGGTTGATGCAGACGACCGGGTCGCCGTCGGCGCCGGCCTCGCGGAACGCGGCCTCGAAGGCGCCCGGCGACGGTGCCGCCGTGGCGGGCAGCACGTCGAGCTGGGCCATCTTCTCGTAGAAGGCCTCGGGGGTGAGGTCGACGCCGTCGGTGTACTCGTCGTCTCCGAACCGGATGGTGAGCGGGACCACCCGGATGTCGTGGGCAGCGGCTTGCTCCGCGGGGAGGTCGGCGGCGCTGTCGGTGACGATCTTGACGGGCATGGAGGGCTCCGGGGGGACGAGGTTCGGGCGATCGGTGCTTGGACCTGTGGCGGCCCGAGGTGGTTACACGTCGTCGGGGTGAGCTGGTTCGGCATCCCAGGGGGCCGGAGCCGATCTCGACCCTTGACGAGTCTGCTGATCACACATAGCTTCTCCATCACCACCCCAATCAGTACGGGCGTCGATTGGAGTGGATATGCGTCTTCGAATCCTGAGCCGCTGGTTGGCGGCCGTCGTGGTGCTCGCCACGGTGATGATGGGGTTGGCGAGCTGCAACTTCGGCGGAGCTTCTGGAGAGGCTGGTGTCGGTTGCTCTGCGACGTCCAATATCGCCATGAGGGTGAAGAACCCGAAGGTCAGGTACTTCAACCTCCCGTCGTACTTGGCGAACGACGTCGACCACGCCCGAACCACGATGTTCTCAGGGACTCCGGTGTCGGCGCCGATGCTGGGAAGTGGTGGTGGTGCCTATCACGTCGAAGTTCGGGACGCCCCGGCGACGATCTGTGGGGCAGGTTGGTGGAACCCCACCTATGGCGGCGTGATCGGTATTGCTCGATGTGCTGGAGCAACGAGTACCGGGCTCTGCCAGAGCAGCACCGTCTACTTGAGCGTTGCCTGGCACTCGGCACATCGGGGCAACAACGGCGGTAGGTACAACGCGTGTCATGAACTGGGCCATGCCGTCGGCCTCGCCCACACGGACGACGCGTCGTCATGTCTCATCCAAGGGCGAAGCGGCACGGGAGCACCTCGCGGCCTCAGCGATCACGACAAGGAGCACCTGAATGACTTCTACTCCTGAAGGCCATGGCTTTGGTTGGCTCATCGCTGCGGTTGTTGTGGCCGGGGCGCTGAGCGGGTGTGGGGCGTCGGCCTCCGGTCCGGCGGCCCCTGATCGGGTGCCGACGACAGCGGCTTCGACGCCACCGGTCGCAGGCGACGGAGCGGCCTACGCGTCATCGCTGATTCCCAGCACGACGGCGAACCGCATCCCGTCAGCGAGGGCCATCGAGCACCTGCTACCGAACCGGTTGTTCGACATCGGGGGTGAACGGCCCACATCGCTGAGCCATGCCGCGGTGGTGGGAGAGGTCGTCCTCGCCACCGAAGGCGTCGCCCATCGGTTGGCGACCGGCGACAAGCCCGCGACGACGTCGTCGTTCTCGGATCCTCGGGCTGCCTGGCGCAGCGTCTACCTCACGGTGCGGATCGAGGAGGTGTTGGGCGAGAGCACGCTGGACTTGGGTGCCGAGGTGAAGGTCGGGGTCGTCATCGACGGCGGCGAGATCGACGTCGAGAGGGCACTTGCCTCCTTCGCCGACCTTGGTCGCGCGGTGTTCTTCGTGTCCGACAGGACTCCTCGTGTGGATGAGACGAACGATGTGATGTGGTTGGCCTACGAAGGAGGTTCGACCTTGGGCGTGGGCAAGGGTGGTTCGCTCACGGTCGCGCTGTACAAGGCGGAGATGGCCTCGCTGGCCGGTCTGCACCTGCACGGGCGACCTCCTGCTGGCCCTGTGCCCGCCGGCATCACGCTTGACGAGCTGCGCGATCTGGCCGACCAACCCCAGCAACTCGTGGGAGCTGACTGACCCAGCGAGGTCGCCCGACGGCGGCGTCTACGACCCGGCCACGAGGACCATCACCAGGGCCGCGCTCACCGACCTCGATCATTCCGGCGACGCGGCGCGCGCGGTGCGCGTCCGACGCCAGTGGCGGCCCCACCAGACGGCGAGGAACAGGGCGGCACCGGCGGTGAGCACGATGCCCACGCCGGAGACCGCGGTGGAGCGGATCGTGTACTGGCTCTCGGCCAGGATCACACCGTCGTCGGGCGACCGCACCGTGATGCGCACCGGGGTGTCACCCGCGGCGCGGGTCTCGACCGGGATGGTGACGACGGTGCTCCCCGGCTCCAGCTCCTGCTCGATGCGGTTCTGGGGGAACTCGACGCGGTCGTTGGCCTCGAGTTGGATGACCACCTGGACGGGGTAGTCCAACGACGACTCGATGGGCAGGGGGAACTTGGCGTTGTCCGAGCCGAGCGTGACCTTGTCCTTGGCGGGCACGTGGATGGAGGTGAACGGCACCTGGAGGTCGGCGCGCACCGAGGCGGCGTCCTCCTGGCGCTGATCGAGGGCCAGGTCCTGCGCCGCGCTCACCGCCAGGCGGAGGTTGAACGGCGCGATGAGCTCGGTGCGCCCGCCGACCATGGACTGGTAGCTGTGGAGGTCCGACTGCGCCCGGCGGTACGTCGACGGGTAGGCGCCCAGGTTCGGTTGCGACGGCGTCGCGACCATGGCGCCGGCGGCGGGCGGTGCATCCATGATCGCGGGCACGTCGGTTGCGGCGAAGAACGGTGAGCCGACCACGAGGGCGTCGGCCACGATCTGCAGGGATTGCTCGGACACGAGCGCAGGGTCGACGGTGACGATGACCGACGGCGTGCCGGTGGGGCCGGGCCCCGTCGCGGCGAGGCGACCGAGCAGGCGGTTGGCGGCGAGGACCGGATCGTCGATCGGCTCGAGGCCGAGCGCGTACGTGACGGAGACGGACACGGCGCGGGTGGTCGTGCCGCCGGCAGGGAGGTCGACCGGTGCCAGCACGCCGGCTCCGCCGCCGAGCGCATCGCCGGACAGGATCGTGCGCGTCACGCCCCGGTTCCGCAGCTCGGTGAGCGTGGCCTCGTCGACGCGGTTGCGCAGCTGCCAGGTCCCCGCGACCGGCTCCTCGAGCAGGTCGGTCAACGCCTGGCGGCCCAGGTCGCGCTGCAGCGTGAGGTTGTCGGCCAGTTCGGCCTGCACGAGGCTGGCGGCGTCGATGTCGACGTAGGGGGCATCGAGCAGCGACCGTCCGTCGGGCGCGAGCTCGTCGCGAAGGCGAGCCAGGTCCTCGGTGGCCTCCTCGTCGCCGGCGATGCGCGCCAGCGTGTCGGGGGTGATGGAGAACGTGGCCGGCAGCTCGGGCCGACCGCTGAGGGTGTCGAGCACCGGGGCGAGGTCATCGAGCAGGTCTCGGTCGGCCGAGGCCGTGTTCGCGCGTGCCACGGCGTCGTCCGGCGGTGGACGGTGGATGCCGACCAGCAGCGCGGCGGCGGTCTGGGTCACTTCCTGATCCGCCTCGGGCAGCCGGATGAGCGAGGTCATCAGCACCCCCAGTCGGTTCTCGCCGGCATCGAGGAGCCGGATGCGGACCGGGTACACGCCGGGTTCGTCGATCTGCCAGCCCCACGCGGGGTCCGGGTTCGGCTCGCCGTCGGGGTAGAGGGAGATGGTGAAGAAGGTCGTGCGGGGGTCGGAGCCCTCCGCCTCGGGAAGGGCCTTGGGCGGGAACGTCGCTTCGGGGCCTCCTTGGGGCTCGACTCCGACGGTCTCTCCCGGCTGCACGGCGTCGTAGATGTCAACCGCGATCTGGGTGGCAGTGGGAGCGTCGTCGATCTCGAGGAAGACGGAGAAGTCCCCGTCGGGCTCGACCGAGGTGGCCTGGTCGAGCAGGGTCAGCGTCGCGTTCGTGGTCAGCGGGCCCGGAGGGGTCTGGGCGGCGACCGGAGCCGGCGCGGCGAGGACGAGCCCGGCGGCTGCCAGCGCGGCCGCGACCAAGCCGCCACGGATCACGGGCGGACGCTTCCGAGGGAGGAGCGCAGCACGGTGAGGCCGTGGGGCTCGAGGACGAAGCCAGTGGCCAGGTAGAGCCCGAGGGCGCCTCCGTTTCGCTCTTGGGTGTTGACGACTGCGACGCGGGCGCCGTTGCGGCGCAGCCACCGGAGGCTGTCGGCCACCAGTGCACCGCCGATGCCCTCGCGGTGGCGGGACGGGTCGACGGCCAGGCGCTGGAGGTATCCGCGGTCCGCCGCTCGACCGGTGATGGCGTAGCCGGTGATCGAGCGGTCGGTCGCAACTCGGAAGCGGCTCGCCGGGGTGGCGCGCACGGCGTCGTCGAGGCCACCGCGGTCGAGGGCCCAGAACGCATCGAACGCCCGCTCGTCGATCGTCAAGATCTCGGGCTGGTCCCGCCGCCAGGCCCGGCGCAGCCGCACGGGTGCCGTGGGCTCGGGGAGGTCGCGCAGGTCGTGGCGCAGGAGGTGGAGGCGCTCGTGCTCCACGAAGCCGGCCGCCAGGAACGGACCGAGCTCGCCGTGGTGCAGCGCGCCGGTGAGGACGCGCTGGACGCCGCGGTCAGCCAGCAGGTCCAGCTCCCGCTCGATGTCCGCGGGCCCGGGGGCCGGCCGGTCGGGGAGCGGGCTCAGCACCACCGTGTGATCGGTGCCGCGCCAGGCCGCCACCTGGAGGTGGGCGCGGGCCCCCCACCAACGGTCATCGGCGGCCATGACGCCAGACCAGAGATCGAGGGGTGTCGAGCACGCTTTCGGACCTTAGGTGGTGCGGCCCGCTCGCCCCGCTCGTGAGCACGAGCGGGCGGGCACGACCGAGGCCGGGCCTCGGCCGTAGCCTGGCGCCATGACGGTCCTGTACGCGACCCACCCCCGGTTCCTGGACCACTCAGCCGGGCGCGGCCACCCGGAGTCGCCGGCGCGGCTGCGCGCGGTGCAGCTGGGGATCCAGCAGGCGGGTCTCGTCGAGGCCCTCACCCCGGTGGAGCCGGTGGTCGCGGACGACGCGGAGCTCGAGCGGATCCACCCGGAGGCCTACCGTCGGGCGCTGCGGTCGTTCTGCGCCGCGGGCGGCGGGCAGCTCGACGGCGACACCGCGGTGGTGCCCGAGTCGTGGGAGGCGGCCCTGCTGGCCGCGGGTGCGGGTCTCGAGGTCATCCGCCGCCTCCAGGCGGGGGAGGGCGCCGCTGGCTTCTGCGCCGTGCGGCCGCCCGGCCACCACGCCCTCGCCAGCCAGGCGATGGGCTTCTGCCTGTTCAACAACGTGGCGGTCGCCGCGGCCCAGCTGCGCAGCCAGGGCGAGCGCGTCGTGATCGTCGACTACGACGCCCACCACGGCAACGGGACCCAGGACCTGTTCTGGGATGACCCCGACGTCTTCTACGTGTCGATGCACGAGTGGCCCCAGTACCCGGGCACCGGCGGCATCCGGGAGGTGGGTGGCGTGGCGGCCGCGGGGTCCACCTTGAACCTGCCCTTCCCCAGCCACACGACCGGTGACGTGTACCGCCGCGCCCTCGATGAGGTGGTGCTGCCGGCGCTGGCGGCATGGAAGCCCACCTGGCTGCTCATCTCCGCGGGGTTCGACGCCCATCGCGCCGATCCCATCACGGACCTGGGCCTGACGTCGGGCGACTACGCCGACCTCACCACGACCCTCGCCGCCGCGGTGCCGCCCGGCCGGCGGCTCCTGTTCCTGGAGGGCGGGTACGACCTCGACGCCCTGGTCCAGTGCACCGGCGCGGTGCTCTCGGCCCTCGTCGACGACGGCGCCTACCGGCCGGAGGCGGCCACGAGCGGCGGTCCCGGCGGCGATGTCTGCGCCGCAGCCCTCAAGATCCGGGGTGAGCTGGCCGACGGGTACTTGCGGTCTCCATGAGGAGCCGTGTGCTCTGACCGGAGGCTTTCGTGACGCAGGTCGTCGAACTACTGCAGTACCTGCTCGAGGAGCGCGGCTCGGACCTCCTGGTGAAGGTGGGCTCGCCGCCGTGTCTGCGCCGCAACGGGAAGCTCGAGCGCACGACGCTCGACGCGCTCGGACCCGAGGAGATCGAGGCGCTCGCCGCCGAGCTGCTCGCGCCGGTCAAGGCAGCCGAGTTCCAGGCCACCGGCGAGACCGACCTCGCCCACAGCGTTCCCGGCCTCGGCCGCTTCCGGGTGAACGTCTACCGCCAGCGGGGCTCGGTCAGCCTCGCCATCCGCCGCGTCGTCCCCGGGGCGCCGGCCATCGCCGATCTCGGCGTCCCGCCGGTGGTGGCCGAGCTGGCCGAGAGCCGCGACGGCCTCATCATCATCTCGGGACCGGCGGCGTCCGGGAAGACCACCACCGCGGCCGCCATGATCGACCACATCAACGCGTCGCAGTCGCGCCACATCGTGACGATCGAAGACCCGATCGAGGTCCTGCACTCGGACCGCACCGCCATCGTGAGCCAGCGCGAGGTGGGAACCGACACCGCCGATGTGGTCGACGCGCTCCGCCGCGTCGCCCGCCAGGACGCGGACGTCATCTTCATCAGCGATCTGGTCGACCCGCTCGCGGTGAGCGAGGCGCTGTCGGTGGCCGCCGCCGGCCGGCTGGTCATCGGCATCATGAACACCCTCTCGGTGATCGACACGCTGAGCTGGCTGATCGACCGACAGGAGCAGCACGCCCAGGAGCACACCCGCCAGCTGCTCGCCCGGGTGCTGCGCGGCATCATCTGCCAGCGCCTCGTAGACCGCGCCGATGGACGGGGCCGCGTCGCCGTGGTCGAGTCCGTGACCGCCACCCCGAAGGTCCGCGACGCGATCGCCACCGGTGCGGACGCAGCCCTCATCGAGCGGCTCATGAGCGAGGGCGACTACCACGGCATGGCCACCTTCGATCAGGCCCTGTTCAACCTCTTCAGCGAAGACCTGGTCAGCCTCGACGAGGCCCTCGACCGCGCCGCCCACCCCGAGGACTTCCGCATCGCGGTGCAGCAAGCGGGTCTTGCCACGTTGCGCTGAGTCTCGTCACTCGCTCGCTGCGCTGAGCTTCGCTCAGCGCAGCGTGGAATCGCCCCTCGTCGCGGGTCCTTCCCATCCCCGCGGGTCACGAACCCCATGCCTGCGGCGAGCGCCTTGGCCTACCCATGCCGTGTTCTTCCCGCTCTGGGTCACCTCGGCCTGGCGGCCTCGGCGACCGAGCCGCTCGGGCTCTTTCGCCTTCGGCGAAGCAGCTGGCGCTCGCATGCGGTTGGAAGGGACTGAGGGCGTGACCGGGGGTTCGCGTAGCTTCGTGGCCGTGATTCCTGCTCGTCTTCAGCCGGTGCTCGATGAGGTCCGGCCCATCGCC
>CAZCVS010000052.1:0-11845 GCA_964501845.1 uncultured Iamiaceae bacterium | reverse complement strand
CCTGCTGCAACCAGTTCCGCTACGGCCAGTGCCACACCGAGATCGCCTGCTACGGGCCGGTCGTGTGCCGCGTCGCCACGTGCACCCCGCCGTGGCGGTACGACCCGAGCTGCACCAGCTCGAGCGCCACGGACAACAAGACCGTCAACCACGGCGCCCCCTGCTTGACCACGGACTGCGGCGGGTCCCCCATCGACAAGAAGTACCGGGCGCTGGGCGGCTCCGGCGGCTTCCTCGGCGCGGTCGTCGCCGCCGAGAAGGCCAACTCCGACCGACGGGGCCGCGTCGCCCGGTACCGGGGCGGCAACATCTACTGGACGTCCTCCACCGGCGCCCGCGAGGTGCACGGTGCGATCCTCGACGAGTTCGCCAAGCAGGCCGGGGTCAACGGCGTGCTCAAGTACCCGACCTCCGACACGCTGACGTCCTCCGACAAGAAGTCCCGCTACAGCAACTTCGAGAACGGCCGCATCTACTACCGGGGCGCGGCCGGCACCTTCACCGTGCCGAAGCCCTACTTCACCAAGCACGAGTCCCTCCGAGGCATCCACGGCTTCCTCGGCTACCCCACCAGCGCGATCCGGACGTCGAAGGACAACAAGAGCCGCTACCAGAACTACGTGAGCGGGCGGATCTACGTGCAGGGAAGCCGGGTCGTCGAGATCCACGGCGCGGTGTTCACCAAGCACGAGGCCATCCAGGGCGTGCACGGGCCGCTCGGCTACCCGGTCACGGACCTCGGCCCCTCCGGCGACAACCGGGGCAAAGCCCAGTGGTTCGAGAAGGGGTTCATCTGGTACACCCCGGCCACCGGCGCTCACGGCCTCTGGGGCAAGATCAACGACCGCCACATCGCCAACGGAAACGTCAAGGGCTACCTGCGCTACCCCACCTCCGAGCCGACACCGGTGGGCGATGGCCGGGGCACCTACGCCACGTTCGAGCGCGGGCACATCTACACCAGCACCACCACCGGCGCGTTCCAGGTCCACGGCGCCGTGCTCAAGGCCTACCTCGAGACCTATGGCGGGCCGGAAGGCCAGCTCGGATACCCCCTCTCGGAGCTCGATCCAGCCGGAACCTCGGGCGGCCGATTCCAGCGGTTCGAGGGCGGCCGGTTGCGGTACATCAACGACTCCAACGTCCAGCTGCTGCCCTGAACCTGGTTCGTCCAACCGGTTGCAGCCGGCCCTTCCAGGGCCGGTACGGTGATCGGCCTGCGGGTGTAGCTCAATGGCAGAGCCTCAGATTTCCAATCTGATGACGAGGGTTCGATTCCCTTCACCCGCTCCACCAGGTCAGAGGCCATTTCCGGCCGATCCTGACCCTCCCAACTGGAAGCCCTATCGCGCGTTGATCGCGCGTACGTCTGCAGTTGGCTCCGCCTCGTCGGCCGCGATGACCTTGTCGACCAGCGCGGCGAGGGCCGTCGCACGGTCCTGGGTGGCGTGCTGGTACCGCATGGCGGCCTCCGGGGAGGCGTGGCCGGCGTGGGCCTGCAGCTCGGCGATCGTTGCGCCAGTGGCGGCGTAGAGCGTGAGGGCCGAGTGCCGGAGGTCGTGGAAGCGCAGCGTCGAGTGTCCGGCCTTGGTGCGGGCCTTCGTCCACTCGGTCTGCCACACGTAGCGGCGCAGCGGGCCGCCCTTGGCCCCGGTGAACAGGAAGGCGTCGGGGTCCTGGCGGCGGTCACCCATGCGCTCGAGGTGTGCCTTGAGCTCCGCGGCCACCATCGCAGGCATCGGCAGGACCCGCCGGCCCTTGTCGGACTTCGGAGACGTGATGATCTGCTCGCCGGTCTTGCCCGCCTCCTGCAGCTGGCGCTCCACCGTGACCGTGCCGTGGAGCAGGTCGACGTGACGAACAGCGAGCCCCAGCACCTCGCCCAGGCGCAGGCCCAGGAACCCGGCCAGGAGCACCATGCACCGCCTCTGCTTCGCCACAGCGTCGGCGAGGGCCCGGACCTCCGCAGGGCTGACCGTGGGCCGCTCGGGATGGCTCTCCGCTCCCCCGCCCTTGATCGAGCACGGGTTCGACAGGATCCGCCCATCGGTCACCGCCGTGTTGAGCACGGCGCGCAGCAGCCGGTACGCCTTGGCCGGCGTCGTGGACTCGGGGGCGGCCTTGACCATCTTCGAGTGCCACGCACGCACGCAGGCTGGGTCGAGCTTGCCGAGCTGGGTCTTGCCGATCGTCGGGGCGATGTGGAGCCGCAGGAGCGCCTTGTAGTGGTCGACGGTGCGAGGGCGCAGACCTGAACGGGTGTCGATCCAGTCCGTCGCGTAGTCGGTGAGCGTGAGCCGGCCGGCCTTCGGGTCTACCAAGCCTCCGCGTGCCCTATCGGCCTTCGTCGTGGCTTGGAACTGGCGTGCCTCGGTGATGGTGCGGACGGTCTTGGTGCGCGCCTGGCCCGATGGGAGGCGGTAGCGGACGTCGAACCGCTCGGCACCGCTGGGGAGCAACCGACGCTCGATGCCGGGGTACTTGGTCGTCGCCATCGCTCAGCCCTCCGCGGCGAGGCGTCCGGTGGCACGTGCCCATGCTTCGACGTCTGGCCATGCCCAGACCATGGCCTGCCTGAGCTTCGCAACGGGCTCGGGGAAGGTGTCGGGGTTGCGGCGCTTGAGGTTGTGGACGCTCTGCGCGTGTGACAACCCGAGGCGATCGGCTATCTCGGCTGCTCCAACGAGGTCGCTCACGTCGACCTTCCTTCCCATCGTGGGGACGCTAGATCGTCCCACCTCTTGATTACGGCTGTAACGCATGGTACAACCCGTTACGGCTGTAATCAACCAACCAACAGGAGACAGGCCATGACCATCACCGAACCCACCGAGACGACTGTTCTGATCCCGGAGGTCCGGATCCCGTCCGACTTTCGGGCGACAGTGGAGAGCGCCCGGGAGCTGGCCCGAGAGATGGCCCCGAAGGTGGCCGAGCTGGCGCGCCTTGTCCGCGAGGTCCGCGACGTGAACGACGACGCTCTGCGGGCAATCGGTCATTCGGGACTCCCGCTCGACGCTGACGGCGTTCTCGATTCTGTCGGCGTGGCTGTCGGGTGGGTCAGCGAGTTCGACAAGGACGACCCGGTCGGCGACGGGGTCTGGAACCTCGTGGCCGACCTCATCGATGACCTGACGCTGGGTGACTTCGGAGGCCAGCTGAACACGACCGGCTTGACCAACACGGAGATCCATCGGGGAGGTGAACCTGACATCGCCATGGGCGAGCGCGTCAGGATCGCTCTGCCGGAAGAGGAGGGCGGCGAGGTCGTCGAGATGACCGTGTTCGGCCCGCCCGACCGCAACGACGTGTACACCCTGATCCGCCCTCACGACGACAACGGCAAGCAGTACGGCGCCCCGCACGACGAGGTGAAGGCCGGACTCTCCACCTGAACCGAGGCACGAGAGCCAGCCGCCCCGGCAACGGCCCACCCTGCGAGGGGTGGGCCGTTGCGTGTACAACCCGCCCACCCACCGCCCGCCCACCGTTGCGGAGGATCTACGGTCGACCGATGGCACATTTCGAGTTCAGGAACATGACCGGCTCGTACGTCGAGGTTCTCGACGAGATCGAGAACCCGTTCCCGCCGCCGGGTGTCGACAGCCAGACGCTCAGCCGAAATCCGTTGACGCCGGTCGACGATGCGTTCACAGCGGCCAGCAGCGAGGGGTGGGAGATGGTGTCGCACCGGATCGACTACGAGGAGAGCCAGGACGAGCAGGGGCCGCGAGGTTTGGGAGGTCGACTACCACGCCCTCTGGCGCCGGTGGGTCGACGCTGAGACACCTCCCACCACGACCAACTAGGCGGCGTGATGACCCGATGAGCGGATCTTGGTGGCGGTGACACCGGCCCAGATGCCGCCGTCGACGTGGTTGGCGGCCGCGTAGGAGCGGCAGGCGTCGATGACCGGGCAGGCGGCGCAGAGGGCCTTGGCGGGGCGCACGTCGGCGCCGCGCTCGACGTAGAACACCTCCGGGCCGACCCCGCGGCATGCGGCCTGGGTGAACCAGGCGGGCCGGCCCCGGCGGATGTAGTCGACGAACCGCTCGTGGGCGGTCTCGATCTCGTGACCCGGTCCGAGGCGCATGAGCGCAGCGAGCTCGTCGCGGTGCTCGATCATCAGCCAGCACCTCGGGCGACCTCGTCGAGAAGACGTTGTGACTCGCCGCGGTAGGCGCGCCGCTGCTGCTGCGGGGTGCCCTGGAGGATGTTCGTCTGGTTGATCGTGACGTTGCTGGTGCGGTCCGGGCCCGGCTCGTTGGACGAGCGGGGGCCTGCGGCGATCTGGTGCTCGGCGGCAGCCAGGCTCATCTCGCCGAGGCCGACGCGCCGGCCGAGCCCGGCGTGTTCGAGCAGGGCGATGTAGTCCTCGAGGTTGCGGCGCAGCTCGGAGCCGGGCGCGAGTAGGGCTGTGAGGTCGCGGAGCCGGTCGGCGTGGGCGAGGGCACCGGCCCCGGCTCCGTGCTGGGCGGCTTCGGCGTCGCCGGCTGCTGATGCCTCGCTGAGCATGGCCCCGACGACCTTGTCGGTGGCATCGGCGATCTTGGCTTTGGCCTCCGCGATGACCTTGGCTGCCCGCTCCTCGGCCCGGCTCGTCGCGGTCCGGGCATCGGCGAGTGCACGGTCGGCGTCGGTGACGCCCCTGGTGGCTTCGGCGACGGCCTTGCGGGCGGCGACGACCTGCTCGTCGCCGGTGATGCCGCGGAGCTGGGCCTGCTCGTTCTCCCGGGTCTGCTGGCGGGCCTTCTCCCGGGCGGTCGCCACGGCGGTGTCGGCCTCCCGGACCGCCTGGGTCTTCTCCTCGAGTTCGAGCGCGTCGGCTCCGCCGGCCCTGGCCCGTTCCAGTTCCTTGCGGGCGCGCTTGGCGCTGGTGACGGCCCCCGCCTCGGCGTCGGCCGCTTCTCGGGCGGCGAGGGCCTTGTCGCGGAGCCGGTCCGACGCGGTGGCGTAGGCCTCGTTGAGCTCGGCTTGGGAGTCTCGGAGCTTGGCCTGGGCGTCGGTGACACCGCGGGCGGCGTCGGCTTCGCCTTCGAGCGCAGCGGCGACCTGGGCACGTGCGTCTGCGACCTCCTCGCCCTGGCCAGCGGCGGTGGCTTCGAGCTCGTTGAGCTCCTCGATCGCTGCTGCGGTGGCGTCGGTGGCGTCCGCGAGGCTGGTGGTCGTCTCGATGCGCTTCGCTGCTGCCTCGGTCAAGGCGCTGAGGGAGTCGCGGTTGCGGCCGAGGGCGGTGGTCTGCCGGTTGACGGCGGAGGTGTGGCGGTCGGTCGCGGTCGATGCGTCGGTGTTGGCGTCGGCTTCTTGGTTGAGCGCTTTGGCGACCTGCTCCTTGGTTCCGCTGACGAGCTTGTCGGTACTGGCGGCGAGCTCGTACTGGCGGCGCAGCTCGGGCAGCAGTTCCAGCATGTTCACGGCGGCGGCGTGTTCGTTCTGGCTGGCGTCGGGTGCGTCGCGCTTCGCCTCGATCTTGGCGATGAGCGCGTCGTAGGCGTCATCGGTGGTCAGCAGCGCCTGCGTCAGCTCGGTGGTGCCGATCTGGAGGTCGTAGAGGGCGCCGCGGGTGTAGCCGGCGTTCTTCCCGAAGTTCTCCAGGCCCTCGCTGTCGAGCCCGGCGAGGCTGTTGGCCAACTGGTCGCCCATGACCTCCTGGGCGGTCTGGCCGAGCCGTTGGGCCTCTTCGGCGACGTTCTTCGCGGCGTCTGCCGCGGTGTCGGCGTCGCTGGCCATCTGGACCAGGGCGGCGCCGAGGCCGAGCACCCCGGCGGCGGCGATCGCGGTCGGTACCGGGTACGAGGCGGCGACACCGGCGAGGTCGCGCAGCATCGTCGTCGCGCCCTTGCCCTTGCCCGGTACCTCACCGAGCGCGTCGAGAACCGAGCGCGTGGTCTTGCGGACCGCGCCAAGCCCCTCGACAACCCGGGGGCCAGCCAGCGCGATGCCCGCCATAGCCAGCACCGACTGCTGGACCGGGCCGGGCATCGACGCGAACTCGCCGGCCAGGAACCCGACCGCCTTCGCAGCCTCAGCGACCGCCGGCGACAGCGACTTCCCGAGCGCAGCAGCGGCGTTGTTGAACTCAGCCCGGGCGACGCGCTGCGCGTTGGCAGCATCCCCGGAGGTGTTGCGGAAGTCGCCCTGGATCTTCGAGGTCTGCTCGGTGATCAGGGCGAGCGTGGCCTGGGCCTTGGCGGTCTTGGTCACCTGCGCCGCGGTCGACGCCAGACCCATCTCGACGGCCTTGGCCCGCACGGTGGCGTCATCGAGGACCACGTTGTAGCGGCGGATCGGCTCCTGCTCGCCTCGCAGCGCCGAGCCGATCGCCTCCACGGCGTCTGCCGGGTCGGTGTTGAACGCCGAGCCCATGTCGGCACCGAGCTCCAGGAGCTTCTTCGACCAGTCCACGGTCTCGTCCTGCGCGAGCCCCAGGTTCGCCAGCAGACCGCCGAGCGAGCCCGTCAGCTCGCGCGCCTGCGCCTCGGAGAACCCGATCTTCGCCGACGACTCCACGAACTCGTCGATCTCACCGGCTGCGTCACCGAAGATCAGGCCGGTCACGTTCACCGACTCGGCCAGATCCGACGCCTGATCGGCCGCGTACTTCAGGCCGGCGCCGATCGCGACCTTCCGTGCGAACGACCCCAGCTGATCGACCCGCGACGACGCCTCAGCCGTGTCCCCGGCCAGTTGCTTCGCTGCTGCGCCAGCACCCTTGAACGCCTTCGTCGCCCCCTTGGCGTCACCCGAGATGACGATGTTCAACCCGGCGTCACGGCGGCTCACTGCTCATCCTCCGCTGCCTCGACCAAGTCGAGCAGTTGCGCTGTCCAGAGGCGCCTGAGCGTCGCGTTCTCAGCGTGGGCGGCCAGGCCGGCGACCATCCCGTAGGTCATCTCCAGGTCGGAGGCCATCCGCAGCACCACCTGGGCCAGGCTGACGGTCTCAGCGTCGGCGAAAGCCTTGGTGAGAGCCTGTTCAAGGTTCGGTCCGATGTCCATGGCGTTCCTTTCAGTGACCGAATCCCCAGCGGATCTCACACGGGGAGAGAAGAGGCGGAAGAGGGCCCTCTTCCGCCCTCCTGGGGGTGTGGGGGGTACCCCCCCCTGGTCACGCTGCCACCCGGGCAGGACGGTCAGCGTTGGGCACCGCTGGTGGGTCGGGTGGGGTTTTCGCTGCGCTGATGGTGGCGTCGGGCCGGTCGAGCGTCGCCAGGATGAGCGGCATCTCGGCGAGAACGAGAGCCCACGCGAAGCGGGGTCGGCGGGGGTTGAAGAGGTCAGGGCCGTCTCGGTACTGCTCGGGTGAGGGGTCCGACACGATCAGCGAGTCAGGGACTGATGGGGCGCGGCCGCGAGTGAAGCTGTAGAGCGAGCGCCATCCCTTGACGGCGTGGTCGATCGTCTCGAACGCTTCGGTGGCACTGCCCCAGGCGGTTGCGGCTTCACCGCCTCGGCGGATGATCATCGCCGTGTCGTCGATGTCGACCGATCCGAGGACGGCGTGGGCTTCGCTCAGCTTCTTGTCCGCGGCCTCGACCGCGCCGCCCCAGCAGGAAGTGATCTTGTCGGCGTTCTGGGTGAAGGCGGTTCGAAGATCCTCGAGCAGCTGGCGGGTCATCGTGTCGGTGAGAGCGCCGTGCCCGTCCAGTTGCGCCCAGCGGAGGGCGTCGATCACCGCCGGGTCGTTGGCGACGTCGGCGTCACGGCCAATGGCATCGAGCACCGCTGACGCGAGAACCCCCCGCATCGGGGGCTTCCACGCCTTGAGCTTCCCGAGCATGGTCGAACGACGGTCGATCGCGGTTGCCACAGCTCGTGGGGGTGACACGTCGAGATGCGTGAACGTCTTGATGATGTTGCTGGCGGCGGTGTCACCGGTGAGGGCGGTGAGGGCGATGCTCATGGGTGGCTTCCTTCTACGGGTACTCTTCGGGGTGGAACAGGCGGCGCGCGACGACGGCAGGGTCGCTCAGGTCAGGGCCAACGGCCGGGTTGCCGCCTTCGGTGGAGGTGACCCCGGGGATGCCCCCGATCACGTCGGAGGCATCGATCCGCTCGGCGGTGCCGAACAGGTCGCGCACGAACGTGCGCTCATCGGAGACAGCGAACGTCGAGGCGATGCGCTCGGCGGTCTCGACGTCATCGGCCAGGGCGCGCAGGGCCACGGCTTCACCGATGCCCAAGCCCGCCCCCTTGGCGATCTTGGCGGCCTCATCGGGAGTCAGCGGCATGACAGAGCCTTTCGGGTTTCGGACGGATGGACCAGAAGGGGCCGACGGGAAGGAGCAGCCCGCCGACCCCGACGGCACCAACACCAGCCACGATGGACTTTCCGGCCGTTCACGGCCGATGGCGTCGGCGGCAACGCTCACCGCACCAGACCCGAGGGCGGCCACCCGTCTCAGCCGGCAGCGGGCCACCGCAGCCGCGGCAGCCAGCCGGGTCCGCTGCTGGTGCAGCCAGGAGCGCCCGGGCCGCTCGGCGCACCACGCCGGCCAGGGCGTAGCCGCGCTGGTCGAGATCCTGGGCGACGAACGCCACCTGACGGGCGAGATCCGAGCCCTTCTCGCCAGGCTTCAGCGGCGCCGTCACAGCGACACCACGACGGGAAAGGAAAAAAACCCGGTAGATAGATCCAGGCGGAGAGGGCGGCTCTTCCGGTCCGTTAGGAGTGGGGGGACCATCCCCCTGGTCATCGCGGGCCCTCGTCGAGGTCGGGCGCTGTGACGAGGCGCAGGGCGATGAGGTGGGCGCACTGGTCGGTTCGCACGGGGCAGTCGCAGACCCATGCACCGGAGCGCCAGTAGGCGTGGTGGATGGTTCCGTCGCCGCGGATGGTGGCGTGTACCGAGTGGCCGGGCCGGGCGTGGGTGACGATGACACGGCCTTCGGTGAGGTAGCGGCGGGCCTTGGTGGCTGCGTTCTCGCGGGTCATGCGAGGTCTCTTCGTTGGGCTGGTTCGTACGCGCTGGGGCGGCAGAGGGTGACGAGGTCACAGCTCGGGCAGTAGATGCACGGGACACCCTGGGCGCCGATGCGGCCTCGGCCGACTGTCTCTTGTTCGACTGGGCCGCGGCACGATGGGCAGAGTGTCGGGGTCATGCGGTGGCCGCCATCGCTCGGGCTGGGTTGCAGGTGCATCGCGTAACGCCGGCGTCGGTTTCGACCATGCCGTTCACGCAGTCGCCGCACGGCGTCCAGTGCGGGCGAGCGGTGGCGGTGGGTCCGGTGGGCTGCAGGGACTGGATGGCGCGCCAGAGCTCGCTGGCGAACGTGAAGGTCGTGCCGGCGTCTCGGAAGCCGGTGACCATCGTCATGGTGGCGGGCTCGCCGTAGGCGGCGATCGACCGTTCGACGACGTCGTCGGCTTCGAACTGGTTTCGCTTGAGGAGTTCCCTGGCGATGAACCGGGGCGGCCCGCTCTCTACTTCGGAAGGAGCTTCGGAGAGAACCTCGGATGTGGCCCTCTGGGCGTGCACCCTGGGGGGCGCGTGGGCGTCCCCCCTCATTGCAGATTCCGTCCCCTCAGGGGTGCCAGATTCCGTCCCCTCAGGGGTGCCAGATTCCGTCCCCTCAGGGGTGCCAGATTCCGTCCCCTCAGGGGTGCCGAATCTGTAGAGCGAGGCGATGCGCCCCGAACCGGGTTCGCGGTCGATGATGCCCTTGGACGCCAGGCCGGCGACTGCCTCCCGGATGTGGCGCGGGGCGATCCCGGTCATCTCGCTCAAGACCGAGTTGGGCACGCGGTCCTCAGTTCGGTCGAACTTGGTGATCTTCACCACCAAGGCGATGAGCACGCGCAGCTCGGAGCCGGTCAGCGAAGCGGCAAGGGCGCGCTCGAGGGCGCTTCGCTCGGCCTCACGGGCAGCGATCGGCGTGCGCTTGCCGGACAAGAGCTCAGGCGGCCGGCGTAGCGGTCTGGGCATCGTCCCGGCCAACAGGCGAGCCCTCGGTCTCGATGAGACGGATGAAGTCGACCTTGGCCTCTTCGGTGATGAACCGGGTCCGGCCGTACTGGACGTACGAGAGCCGGCCCGCGGCCATCTCCCTGTAGGCAGCGGACCTGCTGATGGGGACCTCGTTCAAGAAGTCACGGAGTCGGTAGAGCTTCGCCACGGACCACATCTCCTCTGTTCATGGGCATCCCCTGACGTGCCAAGGGATGCCCACAGCATGAGGGCACACTTTGTTACTCTTGATTTCGTGCCCAGCGACCTGAAGGCCGACCTCGAGCTCAGGCTCGGTCACCCGGTTGGTGATCGGATGTGGGAGCTCCTCGTGAACGATGGCCACGTAAGCGAGGTCGAGCTCGGTCACGCCGAGCTCGACCATCTGGTCACGCGAGTTCGAGACATTCGAGCGGCGTCGATCGAGCGGACTCCGCGTGCGGTCCCCCCTCGATCGACGCATGCACGCGACGCCGCCAGGTCCGCCTTGGCCACCCTGCAGATCAACAACGATCCGGCAGTGCAGTCCTTTCGCGGTTCTTGGCTACCGAACAGCCTCCTCGAGCCCGAAGCGGTGAGCGGCTGGCTCCAACAGAGATACGAGCGGATGCTGCCAGTGGACTGGCCCTATCAGCACCCGTGGACAGGCCAGGTGCCGAGCGGACATGGCTGGCCCGTCGGCGTGCCCGCCGGCATCAGGAGCAAGAGCACCCAACCGACCCCCAAGTGGGCCTGGCCTGCCGTCAAGAAACTCCCGGTCTACCTGCTCCTGCCCGACAGGGTGACGTGGAAACGAGTGGAACTCCGTTGCCCTCCTGGGGGTGCATTGCCGCAACTCGCGCGGGTAGTCGAGAAGCGTGCGGAGAACTTCTTCGGGATCGATCCGGCCGACCTCGCCCACTCGATCTTGACCGGGCGACGCGTCTCCGTCCCAGCGATCCAGTGGACAGGGCAGGTGGACTTCTTCACGCCCGCGGCCGGCAGCTACACGCTGCAGGTAGACCCGTACGTCACACCCGATCAGCTCAAGGCTGCATGGGCAGACATTCGGAAGTGGCTGTTTCGCTCAACCCCGCGCCAACAGTCCGACAAGCATCTCGCCCTCGCCGAGCTCCGGTGGTCCAACCCAGAAACCGGCTGGGAGGCCCTACGGGGCGAGTGGAACGACCAGCATCCAGAGGAGGGGATGCGGTACGACAACATCCGGCACTTCCGTCGTGACGTGAACCAGGCGACCCGGCGATGGGTCGGGGCGGTCGACTACTTCCGAGATGCCGACACGATCTTCAACTTCGATCATCTCTTCGGCGGAGACGAGGAAGACGTGACCGAATAGTCGTCAGACCGGCGCCCCCCTATCGCGCGTTTATCGCGCGTGTCGCTTCGTCCGGCCTCGTCCCCCACCATCCCAGTGTTGGCGTGACATGCCCGCACCGTCCCGCTGTGTCCCGGCCGGTACCCAGCGGCCGAATTTCCAATCTGATGACGGGGGTTCGATTCCCCTCACCCGCTCCACTTAACACCGGCCTCGGCCGCGGGGACCACCGGCCGTCCCGCGGCCTCCGTTCGGTCGCCGGCTCGAGGCGGCTGGGTTCCGCCGCCGTCGGGTGAACACCGAATGTTTCTCGGAAAAGTCCTCAAGGTCCGCGGCCGACGTGCCGATGGTGCCCTTGGGGAGCCGTCTGCGGAAGAAGGCACACATGGCCAGCGCAACCCGGCGGGTGGGCCTCCGAGGACGTCTCCTGGCGCTGGTGCTCGTCCCCACGCTGGTGGCGGCGATCCTCGCTGGGACCGCGGCGGCCGACAAGCGCCGCGCCGCCGAGGTGGCGTCGGACGTCCACGTGGAGGTCGAAGGGCTGCTCGACCTCGTCGACGTGCGCACCGCGATGATGTCCGCCC
>CAZCVS010000051.1:0-11855 GCA_964501845.1 uncultured Iamiaceae bacterium | reverse complement strand
GGCCGACGATGGCGACGGTCGCGCCCGGCTCGGCCACCAGCGAGAGGTCCTTGATGAGCTCCGTGTCCGGTAGGTAGCTGAACGACACGTGGTCGAACTCGACTCGGCCCTCGGGGCGCTCATCGACGAGCGGATGCTCATCGTCGGGCATCTGGTCCGGGCCGTCGAGCAGCTCGAAGACCCGCTCCGCCGACGCGATGCCGGACTGGAACACGTTGGCCATCGACGCCAGCTGGGTGAGGGGCTGGGTGAACTGCCGGGAGTACTGGATGAAGGCCTGCATGTCGCCGATGCTCAGCTGGCCCGACGAGATCTTGACCCCGCCGACGACGGCGATGGCCACGTAGTTCAGGTTGCCGAGGAACATCATCGCCGGCTGGATGATCCCGGAGATGAACTGGGCGCCGAAGCTGGCCTCGAACAGCTCGTCGTTCTTCTCGTTGAAGCGGGCCTCGACATCAGCGGTGCGGCCGAACACCTTGACCAGGGCATGACCGGTGAAGGCCTCCTCCACCTGGGCGTTGAGGGCGCCGGTGTGGGTCCACTGGGCGATGAATCGCTTCTTCGACCGACTGGCGATGGTCCGCAGCGTGAGCAGCGATGCCGGGATGGTGAGCACGGCGATCGACGCGAGGAGCGGCGAGATCGTGAACATCATGATGACCACGCCGAGGATCGTCAGGAACGAGGTGAGCATCTGGCTGAGCGTCTGCTGGAGGCTCTGAGCCACGTTGTCGATGTCGTTGGTGACCCGGCTCAGCAGGTCGCCGCGCGGCTGGCGATCGACGTACCCGAGGGGCAGCTCGTGGAGCTTGTCCTCGACGTCGGACCGCAGCTTGAACATCGTCTTCTGCACGACGTCGGCCAGGAGCCGGGCCTGGAGGTACGCCATCGACGCCGACACGACGTAGAGGGCCAGCACGGCGAGCAAGGTCGCGTGCAGCTTGTCGAAGTCGATGCCGCCGTCGCCGATCACGCCGTCGACGATGATGTTGGTGGCGTTGCCGAGGACCTTCGGCCCGATGACCGCGAGCGTCACGCTGCCGATGGCCAGGAAGAACACCGCGATCAGCCCGTTGCGCTCGGGCTGGAGGCGGGCGAGGAGCCGGCCGGTGGAGTTCTTGAAGTCCTTCGACTTCTCGGCCGGCATGCCGGCGCCGGCGAAGCGGCCGGCAGCCTGGCGGGCCTGCGAGGCCGTCTCGCGGACCGACTCCAGCGAGTCGACGGACGGGATCTCGGACTCGGTCTCGGCGAGGCCATCGGCGATGGCCTGGCGGGCCAAGATCTCGGCGCCTTCGATGGCGTCGTCGCCGGGGGTGGCGTCGGTGCGGCCGCGGGAGCGGTTGGACCCGCCGTGCGTCGAGCCGTCGCCGTTCGAGCCGTTGGGGGTGGGGCCGTTCGTGGGATCGCTCATGCCGCCTCCTCCTCGGTGAGCTGCGACGCCACGATCTCCTGGTAGGTCGGACACGATTCGAGGAGCTCCTGATGGGTGCCCAGCCCCACCTGCTCACCGTCCTCCAGGACCAGGATCTGGTCGGCGCGGGAGATGGTCGAGACCCGCTGGGCCACCACGATCATCACGGCGTCACGGGTGACCGGCTCGAGCGCGGAGCGGAGCCGGGCATCGGTCGCCAGGTCGAGCGCGGAGAACGAGTCGTCGAACAAGAAGATGCCGGGCTTGCGGGTCAGGGCGCGGGCGATGGCCAGGCGCTGGCGCTGGCCGCCCGAGACGTTGGTGCCGCCCTGGGCGATGGTCGACGCCAACCCGTCGGGCATGTCGCGGACGAAGTCGGCGGCCTGGGCGATCTCGAGCGCTTCCCAGAGGTCGTCGTCGGTGGCTTCGGGGTCGGCGTAGCGGAGGTTGCTGGCCACCGTGCCCGAGAACAGGTACGGCTTCTGGGGGACCAGTCCGACCTGGGCCCACAGCAGCTCGGGCTCGATGTCGCGGACGTTCACGCCGTCGACGAGCACCTCGCCGGAGGTGGCGTCGAACAGCCGGGGCACCAGGTTCAACAGCGTGGTCTTGCCCGAGCCGGTGCTCCCGATGATGGCGGTGGTGGTGCCCGCCTTCGCCGTGAAGGAGATGTCGCAGAGCACCGGGGCCTCGGCGCCCGGGTAGGCGAACGTGACGTTGCGGAACTCCAGCGAGGCCGCCGCCGGGAGGGCGGTGACGGGCACCTCAGGATCGACGACCGTCGGTGGGGTGTTCAGCACCTCCTGGATGCGGTCGGCGCACACCGAGGCCCGGGGCGCCATGACCGCCACGAACGTGGCCATCATCACCGACATCAGGATCTGCACCAGGTAGGTGAGGAACGCGATGAGGGCACCGATCTGCATGTCGTTCGAGGCGATGCGGTCCGCCCCGAACCAGATGGCGGCGATGCTCGAGGCGTTCAGGATGAACATGACCGCCGGGAACATGAAGGCCATCAGCTGGCCGGTCCGCAGCGAGGTGGCGGTGAGGTCGTCGTTGCCGGCGCTGAAGCGGGCCTTCTCGTGGGGCTCGCGGACGAACGCCCGGACCACCCGCAGGCCGGTGATCTGCTCGCGGAGGATCTGGTTGACCCGGTCGATGCGGACCTGCATCTCGCCGTAGGCCGGGACCAGCCGCCAGATGATGGCGCCGACGCTGATGATGAGTGCAGGGACGCTGACCAGCAGGAGCAGCGAGAGCGGCCCGTCCTCGCGAATGGCCATGATCACCCCGCCGACGATGGTGATCGGCGCCGCCACCAGCAGGGTGCACGACATCAAGACCAGCATCTGCACCTGGGTCACGTCGTTGGTGATCCGGGTGATGAGGGAGGGGGCGCCGAAGCTGGCGACCTCCTGCGTCGAGAACCCCGTCACCTGGTGGAACAGGCCGCCGCGCACGTCGCGGCCGAAGCCCATGGCGGCGCGGGAGCCGTAGTAGACGGCCCAGACCGCGAACACCACCTGGATCAGCGTGACCAGGAGCATCAGCCCGCCCACCTTGTAGATGTAGCCGGTGTCCCCGGTGAGCACGCCCTTGTCGATGATGTCGGCGTTGAGCGTCGGCAAGGTGAGCGCGGCCGCGGTGGCGACGACTTGCAGGCCGACGACCGCCAGCAGCGTCTTGCGGTAGCGCTTCAGGTAGGTGGTGAGGAGGCGGATCAGCAACATGGGGTTCCCAGCGGGTCAGTGCGGTTCGGGTGGAGACGGCGGTCGGGAGCGGATGCCGTCGAGGACGAGCGAGACGATCTCCTCCGACGACAGCGGCTCGTCGAGGATCAGCAGCGGGTGGGTGCCGGCCAGCGTCAGGCCGCGGAGGACCTGCGCGGCCTGGTCCGCATCCCGGCGCAGGAGGCCGAGATCCGGCTCGAAGAGGGTGGCGAGCACGGTCAGCTCCGGTCCCCGAGGTTTGGCGACCCGTGTCGCGGCACCGACCGGCGGGCCGACGGCCGACATGACCTGGAAGACGTGGGCGATCCGGCGGCGCAAGATGTCGACCGCCTCCACGAGCCGCTCCTCGAGCGGCAGGGCGGGGTCGATGGCGCGCAGCGCCGCCTCGGTCGGCGCCGGGTCGACCGCCGCCTCGACCACCGCGTCGATCAGCGCGGTCTTGTCGTCGAAGACCCGGAAGATGGTCCCCTCGGCGATGCCGGCGGCCTCGGCGATCTGGCGAGTGGTCACCGCGGTGCCGTGCTGGAGCACCAGCGGGAGGGTGGCAGCCACGATCTCGGCGCGCCGTTCCGACGGCGGCAGCGCGGTCGCCCTCGCTCGCTTCGGTTCGGCCTCCAGGCCGGCATCATCCGTGGTCACGAGGGGCACACTAACTGAGTGCGCACTCACTCACTCCATCCGCCGAGCGTGACGTCGGGCACCGCCCGGACCGCTCCGGCCCGACCGCTGGTCGGCGGGAACGGCCTCAGTGGTGCAGGTGCTGGCGCTGCCCATGGGGCCCGAGGAGGGCGAGGAGCTCGACCGGGCCGTCGACGGCGCCGAACCAGTGCGGCGTCAGCGTCGAGAACTCGACCGCCTCCCCCTCCTCGATGACGAGGTCGTCGTCGCCGAGCATGAGCCGCATGCGGCCGTGGAGGACGTACATCCAGTCGTAGCCGTCGTGGACCGGTAGCGGGCTCGGCGGACGCGACCGCTCGGCGTGGACGACGATCTTGTACGCGTGCAGCCCGCCCGCCGATGCCCGGTTGGTCAACGGCCACATCGTGAGGCCGTCCTCGGTGCGGGGCTCGCTCTGCACCCGGGGATCGAACGGGGCCGGGTCGCTGATGAGGTCGTCGGCCGTCACGCCCAGGGCTGCAGCCAGGCCGGGCAGGTGATCCAGCGCGAGCCGGCGCTTGCCGGCTTCGAGCCGGCTCAAGGTCGACACGTCGAGGTTCGCTCGCTCGGCGACCTGCTGGAGCGTGAGCCCCTGCTCGGAGCGCAGCTCGCGGAGCCGCCGGCGGACTCGGGCATCGACGGGCTCTTCGGACGTGTTTGCCTGCATAGCAAATGAGGTTGCCACATTCGCAGGCACGCTGCACGATCACCGGCATGGACATGGACCGGGACGAGACGTGGGACTGCATCGTGGTCGGAGGAGGCGCCGCCGGGCTCAGCGCGGCGCTCGTGCTGGGCCGGGCGCGCCGGCGCACGTTGGTGATCGACGCCGGCCGTCCCAGCAACGCCGTGGCCCACGGCATCGGCGGCCTGCTGGGCCACGACGGCCGTCCGCCGGCCGAGCTCTACGCGATGGGCCGCGCCGAGCTGGACACCTACCC
The DNA here is from genome assembly GCA_964501845.1 of uncultured Iamiaceae bacterium. GTDB lineage: Bacteria > Actinomycetota > Acidimicrobiia > Acidimicrobiales > Iamiaceae > Aquihabitans. The sequence goes on along the minus strand of CAZCVS010000051.1, from coordinate 7,110 downwards.
GACCGTCGAGGTGCGCTCGGGCGAGGTGACGACTGGCGAGTCCGCCGAGGCCGGCAGCGCCTTCGTACTGACCCTCGCCGACGGCACGACCGAACGAGCGGCCCGGGTGCTGCTGGCGTCGGGCATGGACTACCGCCACGCCGACCTGCCGGGTGCCGCCGAACGGTGGGGCCGGTCGGTCTTCCACTGCCCGTTCTGCCACGGGTGGGAGGTGCGCGACCGCGCCCTCGGCGTCATCGACCCCGGGCCCGCCGGCGCCCACCGCGCCCTGCTGTTGACGATGTGGAGCGACGACGTGACGCTCTACACCGACGGACCGGCCGTGCTCGAGTCGACCGACACCGACCGCCTGCGCGCCGCGGGCATCACCGTCGAGGAGCGGCCCGTGGCCGCACTGACGGGACCGGACGGCGCACTGGAGACGGTCGAGCTCGCCGACGGCAGCACCCGGTCGTGCACCGGCTTGCTCCTGCCGATCACGTTGCACCAGCGCTCGCCGCTGGCCGCCCAGCTCGGTGCGGAGCCCGCGCCGCCGGGGATGATCGCGGCCGACGCCGTGGCGATCGACCCGATGTTCGCGACCACCGTTCCCGGCCTGTTCGCGGCGGGCGACCTCGGCGCGGCGATGCCGACGGTGGCCAACGCCATCGCCGCCGGGTCCAACGCCGCCGCGGCCGTGGTGCACAGCCTCATCGCCGCGCGCCACCCGGAAGTCACCGCCTGAGCGACCTCCACCAGGGGTCGGCCGGATCCACGAACAGATCTGTTCGCTGAATCCGCTACGGTCGACCGCCATGCCCACAGCTCGCATCCGCACCCGTCCAGCGTGGGCAGCGCTCCTCGCTTCGGTGGCCGGCGTGCTGCTGCTCGGTGCCTGCTCCAGCAGTGCACCGGACAGCTCGTCGGGCGAGGCGTCCAGCACCAGCACCAGCACCAGCACCAGCAGCGCAGACGCCTCGCCGCCCGAGCAGTTCAGCGGCGACGTCGAGGACTTCTACGTCGTCCCCGACCCGTTGCCGCCCGGCGAGCCCGGCCAGCTCATCCGGGTGCAGGACCTCGGCGACGAGGACGGCCACCGCACCGTGCGCGTCATGTACCACTCGCGCGACGCCGGCGACCGGGACCGGGCGGTCACCGGGATCATCACCTACCCCACCGCCGAGGCCCCCGACGACGGCTGGCCGGTCACGTCGCTCGCCAACGGGACCGTGGGCGTGGCACCGCAGTGCGCGCTCAGCCGCAACGGAAGCCCCGCCGGCGACTGGGGGGTCGAGGGCGTCCACGCCGTCACCGACTACGTCGGCCTGGGCCCCGTCGGCGAGATCCACCCGTACCTGTCGGGGCCGAGCGAGGGCAACAGCGTGATCGACGCGGTCCGAGCAGCGCGCAACCTGCCCGATGCCAACGCCGGCACCGAGTGGTTCTCCATCGGTCACTCGCAGGGCGGTCACGGCGCCTTGTTCGCCGGCGAACGGGCCGAGGAGTACGCCCCGGAGCTCGACCTGCTCGGCACCGTGTCGCTGGCACCGGCCACCGAGCTGACCCAGACCTACGGACCGGCCGACGAGGTGGTGTCGCGGATCGTCGGCGTGATGATGCTCTACGGCGCGTCGAGCGAGCACCCCGAGATCGTGTTCGAGGACTATGCCGGGCCTGAGCTGCTGGCGGCCGCCGACGTGTTCGAGACCGGATGCCTCGACCAGATCATCACCGCCACCGCCGGGATCCCCGGCGACACCTTCTACGCCCACGACCCGCTCGAGACCGAGCCCGCCAAGAGCCTGCTGGAGCTGAACCAGCCGGGCCTGGTGGCCACGCCGTCACCGCTGCTGCTCGCCCAGGGGACCACCGACGAGCGGGTCGACGTCGAGCGCACCCGGGACTTCTTCGAGCGGGTGTGCCAGCTGGGCCAGGTCACCGAGCTGCTCGTCATCGAGGGCGAGGACCACAGCAGCATCGTCGCGGCCGCCGCTCCCGCGGCCACCGAGTGGATGAACGACCGCCTCGCCGGCGTTGCGGCCCCCGACTCGTGCCCGTGACCCAGCCGGCCACCGACCGCCTGCCTCGTGGCCGCCACGGTCTCACGCGCCAGGAGGTGGCCGATGTGCAGCGCCGCCGGATCATGACGGCCATGGCCGAGGTCATGGCCGAGCAGGGCTACGCCACCACCTCGGTCGCCGACGTGATCCGGCGGGCGGGCGTCTCTCGGGAGACCTACTACCAGCAGTTCCGGTCGAAGCTCGACTGCTTCCTCGCCGCGTTCGATGCTGCAGCCGTCGCGCTGTTCGCACCGATCCGGGCGATGGCCGACCCGGCCGGCAGCGCCGCCCTCGGCCCCGCGGAACGCCTCGACCGGTTCGACGAGCTGCTCGGTGCCTACCTGGACGGTCTCGCGGCCCAGCCGGCGCTGGCCCGCGTGTTCCTCGTCGAGGTGTACGCGGCGGGGCCTGGGGCCATGGCCCGCCGAGTGGAGCTCCAGGCTGAGATCTCCGACTCGGTGGCGACGCTCCTCGGCGCCAGCAACGACCGCGGGCGCTTCGCCTGCCAGGCGCTCGTGGCCGCCACCAGCGCACTGGTGACGCCGTTGGTCGTGGCCGGCGACGTCGATGGTGTCCTCGCGCTTCGCGAGCCCATCGTCGACCTCGCCGCCGGCTCCCTCCTGGCCTGAGCTCGAGGAGATCAGGCCTCAGCCCTGCGGCTGAAGACCATGCCGGGGCTGATGACGACCAGTCAGATCGGCATCATGGATCCGACGAAGCCGCCAGCAGCCCGCCCAGACCGCCCGCACAGACCGCCCGCACGGATCGCGCGTCGGCCCCGGCCAGGACCCGATCGTGTTGCGCAGGATCGGTAGCGAAGGTAGATACAAGACGCCGTCGCGCTGCGCCGGCGCGGCGGCTGCCGCAGGTGTCCAAGAGGCCGGGATGGTGCCGTGACCGCGATCCAGCGATTCATCCCCGGCATCGGGGCGGCTCGGATCTACCAGCGCTCCTGGATCCCCAACGACCTGGTCGCGGGGTTGGTGCTCACCGCCCTGCTCGTGCCCCAGGGCATGGCGTACGCCGAACTGGCCGGGCTCCCGGCCATCACCGGCCTCTACACGTCGATCATGTGCCTGCTGGCGTACGCCCTGTTCGGCCCGTCTCGGATCCTGGTGCTCGGACCCGACTCGTCGCTCGGCCCGATGATCGCGGCCACGATCCTGCCGCTCGTCGGGGCCGACGGCGACCCCGCCAAGGCGGTCGCGCTGGCGTCGATGCTGGCCATCTTGGTGTCGGCGTTCATGATCGGCGCCGGGCTGGGCAAGCTCGGCTTCGTCGCCGACCTGTTCTCCAAGCCGACCCAGATCGGGTACATGAACGGTCTGGCCCTCACCATCTTGGTCGGGCAGCTGCCGAAGCTGTTCGGGTTCTCGGTCGACGCCGACGGGTTCATCGACGAGCTCCGGGCCTTCGTCCAGGGCGTGGCCGCCGGGGACACGCTCGTCGCCGCGCTCGCGGTCGGCGTCGCGGGTCTGGCGGTCATCCTCGTGCTCAACCAGGTCGCGCCCAAGGTCCCTGGGGTGCTGGTGGCCGTCGTCGGCGCCATCGCCGCGGCCGTCGTGTTCGATCTCGGCGCCGAGGGCGTCTCGCTCGTGGGCGAGCTTCCCCAGGGGTTCCCGCCGCTCACCATCCCGGGCGTGTCGTGGGGCGACCTCGGCCTGCTCGTCGTCGGCGCGCTGGGCATCACCCTCGTCTCGCTCACCGACACCATCTCCACGTCGTCCGCGTTCGCCGCCCGCACCGGCCAGGAGGTCGACGCCAACCAGGAGATGATCGGCATCGGCACCGCCAACCTCGCGGCCGGCCTGTTCCAGGGCTTCCCGGTGAGCACCAGCGGGTCGCGCACCGCGGTGGCGGAGCAGGCCGGCGCCAAGTCGCAGCTCACGGGCGTGGTCGGCGCCGTCGCCATCGTCGCCATGTTGCTGCTCGCGCCCGGCCTGATGCGCAACCTCCCGCAGCCGGTCCTGGCCTCGGTGGTGATCGCGGCATCGATCTCGCTGGCGGACATCCCCGCCACCCGCCGGCTGTGGCAGCAGCGGCCCATGGAGTTCGGCGTGTCGATGGCCGCCTTCGCCGGCGTCACCCTGCTGGGCGTGCTTCCCGGCATCGGCATCGCCGTCGCCATCTCGATCCTGAACGTGTTCCGCCGCATGTGGCGGCCGTACCGGGCGGAGCTCGCCGTCGTCGACGGCCTCGACGGCTACCACGACCGCGAGGTCCATCCCGACGGACGCCGCATCCCGGGTCTGGTCATCTTCCGGTTCGACGCGCCGCTGGTGTTCGCCAACTCCCGGACCTTCCGGGAGGAGGTCCGGCTGCTGGCCGCATCCGATCCGGCGCCCACGTGGATCCTCGTCGCCGCCGAGCCCATCACGGACGTGGACACCACCGCGGCCGACATGTTGGAGGACCTCGACGAGGAGCTGAACGAGGCGGGGATCTCGCTCGTGTTCGCCGAGATGAAGACTCCGGTGCAGCACAAGATCGAGCGGTACGAGCTGACCCGCACGATCAACCCCGCCCACTTCTTCCACACGCTCGACGATGCCGTCGAGGCGTTCGTCGCCCGCCACGGCACCCCGCCCGAGAAGGACCAGCCATGAGCGCCCCCGCCACCCCGGACCCCGAACGGGTGCAGCCCGGCGAGCGCCTCGCCGCCATCGCCGCGCTCGGCCTCGTTGCCGCCGCGCTCGTGGTTGCCGTGGTCGCCCTCGCCGGCGACCTCGGGCGGGCGGTCCTCGCCCCGGTGGCCCTGCTGGTGGTCGCCTGCACCGCATGGGTGGCGGTCACCCGCACCGGCGTGATGCGCCTGGTCGCCGGCGCCTGCTCGCTCGTCGGCCTGGCGGTGGTCGTGTTCGCCGTGGTCACCGCCGAGGCCAACGGGTTCGGCCTCGCTGCGGTGATCGCCCTGATCGCGGCATCGACGGTGCTCGGGCGCCGCGCTCTGCGCCGCCACCCGGCCGCACTCAAGGCCCTGCCCACGCCGGGCACGCCGGTCGGCCCGGCTCGCCACGGCGCGCTGATCATGAACCTGCGCTCGGGCGGCGGGAAGGCGGAGGAGTTCGGGCTCGAGGAGGAGTGCCGCCAGCGGGGCATCGAGCCCATCGTCTTGCGGCCGGGCGACGACCTCCTCGACCTCGCGGAGCAGGCGATCGAGCGGGGCGCCGATGTGCTCGGCATGGCCGGCGGCGACGGCTCCCAGGCCCTGGTCGCATCGGTGGCGATGCAGGCCGGCGTGCCCATTGTGTGCATCCCCGCCGGCACCCGGAACCACTTCGCCCTCGACCTCGGCCTGGATCGCGACGACGTCGTCGGCGCGCTCGACGCCTTCGGCGACGCGGTGGAGCGCGAAATCGACCTCGCCGAGGTCAACGGCCGGGTGTTCGTCAACAACGTGTCGCTCGGGGTCTACGCCAAGATCGTCCAGTCGCCGGACTACCGCGATGCCAAGGGCCAGACCACGGCCGCCATGCTCCCCGAGCTCCTCGGGCCCAACGCCGAGCCGTTCGACCTCCACTTCGAGGACGCAGACGGCACCCGCCACGACGGCGCGCAGATCATCCAGGTGTCGAACAACCCGTACGTGCTGTCGTCGCTGGCGGGCTTCGGGAGCCGGGCCCGGCTCGACACCGGCGAGCTCGGCATCGCCGCGGCGGCCATCCGCGGTGCAGCCGACGTCGCCGCCTTCATCGCCGCCGAGTCCGCGGGCACCCTCGGGCGCTTCGGCGGCTGGACCGAGTGGGCCGCGCCGGCGTTCACCGTCGAGTCCGGGGAGCCGGTCGAGGCCGGCGTCGACGGCGAAGCCCTCCTCCTCGACCCGCCGCTGCGGTTCCGGGCGCTCCCCGGCGCCGTCCGCATCCGGCTCCCCACGCACGCGCCGGGCTACTCCCCCGCCGCGCTCACGGCGCCGTCGCCCTGGTGGTCGCTCACCGCGCTGCTCCGAGCCGCACGGGGCCGAGCCACCCCCATCGAGGAGTCGCTCCGCTAGGAGCCGTCTCGCCCTAGCGGAGCGACGAGCGGTGGGCCAGGGCCGCCGCGAGCAGCTCCTGGAGGTACAGGCCCCGCGCCGCGTCGAGCGGGTGCGGGGTCCCGGTGCGCACCGCGTGCGCCAGCTCGGCCGGGATCGCCGCCATCGCATCGGCGAAGTCCTCGGAGGAGTCAGCGGCATCGCACGCCAGCACGCCACCGGAGCCGTACAGCTCCCAGCGCATGACCGACGGCTCGACCGGGGCGGCGATCGACAGGCTCGCCTGGCTGACGGCTCCGCCCGCGTGGGTGCAGGTGACCTCGATCCAGCGGGTCGGATCGCCCGCGCCGCGCACCTCGACGATCGGCCCCAGCACCGCATCGAGCAGGTCGAGGACGTGCGGACCGACGTCGAGCAGGGCGCCGTGCTCGATGCGCCACGGCGTGGCGAAGAGGCCGTCGCCAGCGATCGTCCCGGAGATCGACGCGGCTCGCGCCCCGAACGCCTCGAAGTCCGCGGCCTCGCTCACGAAGCGCCGGATCGACGGCCGGTAGCGGTTGGTCAGCACGAGCTGCGAGATGACCCCGTTGGCCGTCGCGGCGTCGGCGACGGCGCGCGCCTGGGCGACATCGAGCCCGAGCGGCTTCTCCAGCAGCAGGTGCCGCCCCGCGTCCGCGGCTCGCACCGCGAGCCGCGCCTGCACATCGGGCGGCACCGCGAAGGCGACGGCCTCGCACATCTCGAAGAGCGCGTCGAGGTCGGCGACTGCCGTCGCGCCGTGGTTCCCCGCGAGGGCCTCGGCCTGATCGGGTCGCCGGGCCCACACGCCCACGAGCTCGATCGCGTCGGACCCCGCGAGCATGGTGGCGTGGAAGAGCGACGCCCAGGGCCCCGCTCCCACCAGCCCGACGCGCAGGGGCGCCGCCATGGGGCGTGCATCGGGGGCGGTCATGGACGGACGGTACCCGTCGTCCGATCAGGGGGCGATGTACTCCGCCAGGTGTTGGCCGGTGAGGGTCTTGCGGTCGGTCACCAGGTCGGCCGGTGTGCCCTCGCACACGACGCGCCCGCCGTCGTGGCCGGCGCCGGGGCCGAGGTCGA
>CAZCVS010000050.1:0-11867 GCA_964501845.1 uncultured Iamiaceae bacterium | reverse complement strand
GTGTGACAGGCTCCGGCGATGCGCTACCGCCGGATGCCGATCGAGGTGGAGTCGCCCGAGGAGCTCGGGTACGACGCCATCACCAACAACCTCTCGGAGAGCTCGGTCGCGGACCGGAAGCTGTCCGACCTGGGGCTGGACCTCGACCTCGATGAGCTGGTCCTCTGCTACGGGGACCACCTCGGCGACCCGCTGCTGCGCGAGTCCGTCGCCGCGGGCGGTACCGGCATCTCACCGGAGCACGTGGTGGTCACCCCAGGCGCGGCCGCCGCGCTGTTCGCGGTCGCCACGTCGCTGCTGGACCGGGGCGATCACGCCGTGGTGGTGCGGACCAACTACGCCACCAACCTGGAGACGCCGCGGGCCATCGGGGCCGACCTCGACATCGTGGACCTGGCCTACGAGCAGGGGTGGAAGCTCGACCTCGACGAGGTGGCCGAGAAGGTGAAGCCGGGCACCACCCGCCTCATCAGCGTCACCTGTCCGCACAACCCCACCGGCACCCTGCTCCAGCTCGACGACCTCAAGCGACTGGTCGGCCTGGCGGAACGGGCCGAGGCCGTGCTGCTGGTGGACGAGACCTACCGGGACCTGACCCACACCGGCGACCGCATCCCGCTCGCCGCCACCCTCTCCCCCAACGTCGTCAGCATCAGCTCCATGAGCAAGGCCTACGGGCTTCCCGGCATCCGCATCGGGTGGGCGGTCACCACCGATCCGCTCCTGGGCGAGACCTTGCTCGCCGCCAAGGAGCAGATCGCCATCTGCGGGTCGACCATCGACGAGCACATCGCCGGGCGCGTGCTCGCCGACCGCAAGCGCGTCCTCACGCCGATCATGGCCGACGTGCGAGCGCGCCTGGCGATCGTCGACGAGTGGATGGCGGCCCAGGACACGTTCGAGTGGATCCGCCCCAGCGGCGGCGTGGTCGGGCTGGTGCGGTTCCGCGAGTCCGTCGAGGTCGACGAGACCGCGTTCCACCACACGCTCCTCGCGGACCACGGTACCTACGTCGGTCCCGGCCACTGGTTCGAGGTCAGCGACCGCTACTTCCGCCTCGGCTTCGGCTGGCCCACCCACGACGAGCTGCGCGCTGGCCTCGACGCGCTCCTCGCCGCGGCCGGTGAAGCCGCCCGCTGATCAGGGCGTGCGGGGCTCAGCTGGTGATGGTCGGGGCCTGGCTCCGTCGCACCTCGGCGATGACCGCCAGCTCGGCGGCCACGACCGGATCGCTGGTGCGGGTGCGCTGCCGGTCGACGGGCCGGCGGCGGGGGCCACGGGAACGCATGAGTTGCTTCATAGAACCCAGTATGCCCGTTGAGTTTCATGACGCAACCCTCTAGGGTGTGACGCATGAGACGCGCCAGCTTCGACAACCTCGACTGCTCGGTGGCCAGCTCGCTCGAGATCATCGGCGAGTGGTGGACGCCCCTGATCCTGCGTGATGCCTTCCTGGGCGTGACCCGCTTCGGCGACTTCCAAGAGCGCCTCGACATCGCCCGCAACGTCCTCAGCACCCGGCTCGACAACCTCGTCGAGCACGAGGTCTTGAAGAAGGTCCCCTACCAGGACAACCCGCCCCGCTTCGACTACAAGCTCACCGCCAAGGGCCGAGACCTCTGGCTGGTGGTCGCCGCGCTGCGGGAGTGGGGCGACAAGTGGGAGTCGCCCGGTGGCGCGCCGGTCGAGATGGTGCACAAGCCGTGCGGCCACGTGATGCACCTCGTGCCCACCTGCTCCGAGTGCGGTGAGGCGCTCAGCCCCTTCGACCTCAAGGCCACCCGGGGCCCGGGCGCCAAGGCCAACACGCCGGTGCCAGCCTGACGCGGACCCGGGTCAGGCCTCGATGACGCGGACCTTGCTGAGCTGGTAGCCGGACCAGAGGAAGATGAGGCCGAACAGCACCAAGAGGGCGCCCACGAGGAACGCCACCACAGCGACCGTCGCGCTGGGCCACACCATGATGGCGATGCCGAACAGGATGGTGACGATGGACCGGCTCGTGACGGCGGACTTGAACTCCGGTGCCATCTGGCCCCGCACCAGCAGGCCGATGGCGCCGGCGAGCACCAGGTCCAGGCCGACGAGCCAGACCAAGACGCCGACGGTGATGCCCGGCCAGAACACCAGCGCGAGGCCGAACCCCAGGTTGATCACCGCTCGCAGCAGCAAGAGCCCCCAGTACGACATGCCACGGTGGTGGCGGATGGTGTCGATCAGGTCACCGATGCCGACGATGACGAGCAGCAGGCCGGCCAGGCGGGCGACGACCGTCAGCGTGCGGTCGGGCCAGAACAACAGGACCAGCCCGGCGGCGAGGGTCATGGCCCCGACCGTGTAGGCGAGGATCTTCGACTCCCGCACGACGCTGATCGCAGATCGGTCTTCGGCCATGACCACGCTCCTGGGATTCCCGCTGGGCCTCGTCGCCCGCCCTCGCACGGTAGCTCCGCGCGGGTGAGCCTCGGTTGACCCCCGGCCTCAGGGCGTGACGATCGGGAACATCAGCGTGAACGAGTCGAGGGTGGCGAGGAACGCCTCCAGGGCAGCCCGATCACCCCGGGCCTCGACCGCCTCGCCGTCGATCAGCGCCGCGAGCTCGTCGACCGGGGTCGGGGAGAACAGGAGCTGGGCCAGCGCGGGGTGCGTCGCCTCGATCGTGACGTCGGCGCCCGACGCGGCCGAGATCCCGTCCCCCGTCCGGGTGGCGTTGAGGGCGCCGCGCTCGATGCCCACGCGCCAGCGCTCCGAGCGATCGGTCACCACCACGTCGATCGCCCACGTGCGGACCGCCGCGGCCAGCCCGTCGATGCGGACGCCGAGGTAGTCGAAGAGCATCTCCGTGGTCATCGCCGCCACCGTGTCGGGCGCGGCGGTGGGGGTGATCGTGGCCGGAGGCGGACCGGTCCGGAGCTCCTGGGCACCGGTCAGGTAGAAGTCCCGCCACGGGCCGGACTCGGCCTGGTAGCCGAGTTGCTCGAGCGCATCGGCCTCGAGCGCCCGGGCGGCCAGGTGGTCTGGGTCGGCGAACACCACGTGGCTGACCACCTCCGCCACCCAGCGGTAGTCCCCGGCGTCGAACGACACCCGGGCCTTCTCCACCACCGCGTCGGCCCCACCCATGAACTCCACGTAGCGGGTGGCAGCTTCGACGGGCGGGTGCGGGTGCAGGTGGGCCGGGTTGCCGTCGAACCAGCCCAGGTACCGCTGGTACACGGCCTTGGCGTTGTGGTTGACCGTGCCGTAGTAGCCCCGGCTGGCGGGCGTGGCCTCCAGCTCGGGCGGCAACCGCAGCTCCTCGGCGATCTCGGCCGCGACGAGGCCGTGGTTGGCGAGCCGCAGGCTCTGGTCGTGGAGGAACCGGTAGGTGTCGCGCTGCTGGGCGAGGTGCTCGACGATCTCGTCGCGACCCCAGCGGGGCCAGTGGTGGCTGGCGAAGCAGACGTCGGTCGCGTCGCCGTAGAGGTCGATGGCCTCCTGGAGGTACTTGCTCCACCCCAGCGCATCGCGGACCTGCGCGCCGCGGGGCGTGTAGAGGTTGTGGAGCGTGCACGTGCAGTTCTCCGCCATGCACAGCACCCGGTGGTCCGGGAAGTGGAAGTTCATCTCGCTGGGCGCCTCGGTGTTGGGCGTCACCTGGAAGACGATCCGCACGCCGTCGACGACCAGTTCGGTGTTGGTGTCGCTGACCTCTTCGGTCGGGGCGATGAGGCCCTGATCGCTGAGCACGGGGATGCCCTTGCCGAGCCCGGCGTCGACATGGCCCTGGGGGCCGACCGGGAGCAGAGCCCCGTACATGTAGCTGCCGCGGCGGGTCATCACGTTGCCGGCGACCACGTTCTCGCTCACCGCAGCTTCGAGGAACCCGGCGGGCGCGATGACCCGCACCTTCCCGCTGATCACGTCGGCCTCGTCGATGACGCCGCGGACGCCGGCGAAGTGGTCGACGTGGCTGTGGGTGTAGATCACCGCGGTCACGGGCCGGGGACCCAGGTGCTCGTCGACCAGGGCCAGGGCGGCCCGAGCGGTCTGCACCGAGGTCAGCGGGTCGATCACGATGCGCCCGACCGCTCCTTCGATGACCGTCATGTTCGCCAGGTCCATGCCCCGGACCTGGTGGAAGCCGGGGGCGATCTCGAACAAGCCGGCCGCGTTGTTGAGCTGGGCCTGGCGCCACAGGCTCGGGTTGACCTCCGCCGGCGGGGCGCCATCGAGGAACGCATAGGCGTCGAGGTTCCACGACGGCCAACCGCCCTCGTGGTTCACCTGGCGGGGAGCGGGTGCCACCAGTCCCCGGGTCGCCCGCTCCCGGTCCGCGTCGTCGCCCACCAGGAACGGCAGGGTGGCCATCGCCCGGTTGACCGCCGCCGTGGCCTCGGTCGCGGTCTTGGGGGTGAGGTCGGGTTCGCTCATGGCCGGATTCTTGCCCACCCCGATCCCCTCCTCTCTGGATCCTCCTCGAACATTCGCCATTTGATTTTGACAATGATTCTCATTTCTGGGCAGAGTGGCGGGCATGCGCCGCTTCGCCGCCTCTGCCCGTTCCGCCGTGGTCCTGACCGTGGCGCTCGTGGTGGCGGGGACGCTGGCCGGCTGTGGCTCGGAGCCTGGCGGGTCCGGCACCGCCGATGACTCCCTGCAGGTCGTGGCGTCGTTCTACCCGCTCCAGTGGATGGCCGAGCAGGTCGGCGGCGACCGGGTCGAGGTGTCGTCGCTCACCAAACCCGGCGCCGAGCCCCACGACCTCGAGCTCACGCCGAGGGACGTCGGCGCCATCCAAGACGCCGACGTCATCGCCTTCTTGTCCGAGATCCAGCCAGGCGTCGACCAGGCGGTGGTCGAGTCGGGCGGCGAGGTGTTCGACGCCCGCGACGCGACCGCGCTGGAGCCGATCGCCGGGCACGCCGAGGATGAGCACGAGGATGAGCACGAGGATGACGAGCACGGCGAGGGCGAGCACGAGGAGGGCGAGGCGCACGACCACAGCCACGACTACGAGGTGGGTACCACCGATCCCCACTTCTGGCTCGACCCCAGCCGCATGGCCGAGGTGGCCACCGCCTTCGCCGAGACTCTTGCGGCGGCCGATCCGGCTCACGCGGATGACTACCGCGCCAACGCCGAGGCGCTCGGCGAACGCCTCGCCGACCTCGACGCCGAGCTCGAGGCCGGCCTCGCCGACTGCGAGCGCAGCGAGCTGGTGACGAGCCACGAGGCGTTCGGGTACCTCGCCCGCCGATACGGCTTCGAGCAGGTGGGCATCACCGGCCTGACCCCCGAGGCCGATCCCTCCCCCAAGGACCTCGCTGCGGTGGCCGACTTCGTCGAGGAGCACGGCGTCACCACCATCTACTTCGAGACGCTGACCAGTCCCGCCGTCGCCGAGACGCTTGCGTCGGAGGCCGGCGCCAGCACCGCCGTGCTCGACCCGCTCGAGGGCCTGACCGACGGGTCCCAGGGCTCCGACTACCTCGAGGTCATGCGATCCAACCTGGCCGCCCTGCAAGCGGGTCAGGGCTGCTCGTGACCGACCCGGACCCCCCCGCTGATCTCGCCGTCGCGCCGGTCGCCGAGTTCCGGGGCTGCGACATCGGCTACGAGGGGCGGGCCGTCGTGGCGGGCCTCGATCTCGTGATCGCCCCCGGCGAGGTGCTGGGCGTGCTCGGTGCCAACGGGTCCGGCAAGTCGACCATGATCCGCGGCCTCCTCGGGCTCACCCCAGTGCTCGCCGGCGAGGTCCGGCTCTTCGGCACGCCCCGCAGCCAGTTCCGGGACTGGTCCCGGGTCGGCTACGTCCCCCAGCGCCAGACCGTCGCCGGCGGGATCCCCTCGACCGTCACCGAGGTCGTGTCCTCCGGGCGGCTGACCGGCCTCCGGCCGTGGCGGCGCTTCGGCCGAGCCGATCGCGCCGCGGTCGCCGACGCCATCGCCGCCGTCGACCTCACGGGCCACGAGCGCACCTCGATGACCGCGCTGTCCGGCGGGCAGCAGCGCCGCGTCCTCATCGCCCGGGCCCTGGCGACCGGACCCGACCTGCTCGTGCTCGACGAGCCGACCGCCGGCGTCGACCGGGCCAACCAGGAGGCGCTCGCCGTGGCGCTTGGGGCGCTCGTCGACCAGGGCACGACCATCGTGCTCATCACCCACGAGCTCGGCCCGGTCGAGCCGCTCATCACCCGGGCGATCGTGCTGCGCGACGGCTCGGTCGTCCACGACGGGCCACCCCTCGACCATGACTTCCACCACGAGCACGACGACGAGTGGCACCACGCGCACGGCGATGCGCCGCCACGCCGTCCCGGCCTCGGGCTGATGGGCTGAGGCGGGCCGATGTCGGTGTCGATCCTCCACTACGGGTTCATGCAGCGGGCGCTGATCGCCTCGGTGCTGATCGGGCTGTCCGCCCCCTCGGTCGGCGTGTACCTGGTGCAGCGACGCCTGTCGCTCATCGGCGACGGGCTGGGCCACGTCGCGCTCGCCGGCGTCGCGGTCGGGGTGCTCACCTCGACCTCCCCGGTGTGGGCCGCGCTGGTCGCCGCGGTCGGCGGCGCGGTCGCGATCGAACTGATCCGGGCCCGGGGCCGCACCAGCGGCGACGTCGCCCTCGCCGTGCTGTTCTACGGCGGCATCGCCGGCGGCGTGGTCCTCATCTCCCAGGCGCCGGGCGGAACTCCGAGCAACCTCAACGCCTACCTGTTCGGGGCGATCACCACCACGACGCAGTCGGACCTGGTCGTCTTCGCCGTCTTGTCGGCCGTCGTCCTGCTCGTCACCCACGGCCTGGGCCGCTACCTGTTCGCGGTGAGCAACGACGAGGAGTACGCGACGGCGTCGGGCCTGCCGGTGCTCCCGCTCAACCTGCTGCTGGCGGTGATGACCGCAGTGACGGTCGTGGTGTCGATGCGGGTCGTCGGGCTCCTGCTCATCAGCGCGCTGATGATCGTCCCCATCGCCACCGCCCAGCTCGTGGCGGGCAGCTTCCGGGCGACCGTCGCCCTGGGCACCCTCATCGGCGTCGTGGTGTCGGTCGCCGGCGTGACCACGTCCTTCTACCAGGACACCCCCTCGGGCGGGACGATCGTGCTGTTCGCCATCGCCCTGTTCGTCCTCGTCGCCACCGTGTCGGGACTGCGCGAACGGCGACGGGAACGGCATCCCCACCCCGCCTGAGCAGGCCCCGAGGTCCCCGGTCGACGTCCTCCCGATCGTTACGGTCCTGCCGATGGGTACCCGTGTCTGAACCCCTTGCCGTTCGGCGCGTCCGCTTCGAGTGGCCCGACGACCTCGATCCGATCTGGACGCCCCGCACCCCCGAGCTGGCCATCGCCGCCAACTCGGTGTCGATGCTCATGCCCCACGCCGAGCCCTACGTGGTGGCCTCCACCCGGGCCGCGCTGGGCGAGGGCCTGATCGCCGATCGAGACCTCGCCGCGGATGCCCAGGCGTACCTGACCCAGGAGGCGCAGCACCATGCCCAGCACCGACGGTTCAACGAGCTGCTGATCGCCCGCTACCCGGCACTGGCCCGGATGGACCGAGCCTCGGCCTGGATCTTCGCCAAGCTGCGCCGGCGCAGCACCCGGTTCGGCCTGGCCTTCGCCGCCGGGTTCGAGACCATCGCCTTCGTCTCCGCCCGCTGGGTCGACAAGCGCATGGGCCTCCTGCGCGACGCGGACCCCACGGCGGCGACGATGTTCCTCTGGCACCTCGCCGAAGAGGTCGAGCACAAGCGGGTCGCCTTCGACGTGTACCAGGCGTCCGGCGGTGGGCGCCTGCGCTACGCGTGGGCGATGTGGGTGGCCGGCCTGATCCTCGCCGCGGGTGCGCTGGCCGGCTCGATGGCCATGCTCTGGTCGACGCGCCGGTTCTTCTCCCCCACCGCCTGGTTCCGCCTGATCGGCTGGTCGCTCAGCTTCATCTTCGTGGCCCTTCCCGTGATGGTGGTCTCCGCCCTCCCCGGCCACCACCCCGACCAACTGGTCGACCCCGCGGGCCTCGAGCACTGGCTCGACCACCTCGACCCCGACACCTCCACCGTCCCCGAGTACGCCCTGCCCTGACGAGGCCTCGTCGATCCCGTACGGTTCGACGCGTGGGGACGGAAGGCGCGGGGACGCGAAGCGGCTTGCTCCTCGTCGCCGCCTTGGTGACGGCCGGCCTGTCCGGATGCGGCAAGGGCGGCGACGAAGCCACGCCAGCAAGAGGATCGAGCACCTCGACCACCGCAGCGGTGTCCTATCCGGACCCCGGCGACCAGCAGGAGTACGAGACCACTGCGGCCGTGATCCAGGCGAAGGCCGGGCCGGCGCACCTGTGCATCCAAGGCGTGCTCGAGTCGCTCCCGCCCCAGTGCGCGGGCGGCCCAGAGCTGACGAACTGGGACTGGGCCGCCACACCGGAGACCGAGGAGCGAGGCGGGGTCCGCTGGGGCGAGTACCGCGTGCGCGGCACCTACGCCGGCGGCCGCTTCACCCTCACGGCGGCTCCGGCGGCGGACGAGACGGAAGACGACGACCCGGACGACGATCCCCGTGATCGGCCAGGGGTCCCCTGCCCGGAACCGGAGGGCGGTTGGGTGGCACCCGACTCGACGAACGTCGAGGACACGCACCCGCTGATCTCGGCCGCCAAGGCCGAGCCGGACTTCGGCGGCATCTGGATCACCGACCTCGAGCCGCCCCGCGACGACGGCTACCAGGACCTCGCCAAGGCCGTTTTCACCGTGACCTTCACAGGGGACCTCGCCCGCCACGAGGCCGAGCTCCGGCCGCTGTGGGGCGGCCCGCTGTGCATCGCCCATGCCTCCGTTGCCAAGACCACGCTCGATGCCGTCCTCGCCCGTATCCAGGCCGATGTCGCCCAGGGAACACTCGACAGCCTCGAGGTCACTGGCTGGGGCAGTGACGAGTCCGAGAACCGGATCCAGGTGCACCTGGTCGTCGCGCCCGATGGCACCGACGCGGTCGAGGAGCAGCTCGCCGAGCGCTATGGCGTCCCGGTCGACGTCAACACCGCCCTCCGTCCCGTCGGCTGACCTGGCGCCCTCGTCAGGCGAGGGTGAGATCGAGGCGGCGCAGGCCGGTGTGGCGGTTGCTCCTCGTCCACTCGGGATCTGACGCCGGCTCGATCCGGTCGTAGCGGTCGAGGAGGGCACCCAGGACGACCCGCATCTCGAGTCGGGCCAGGCTCGCGCCGAGGCAGTGGTGGACGCCGTGGCCGAACGCCAGGTGCGGGTTCGGGTCTCGGGCGATGTCGAAGCGGCCGGCATCGGCGAACACGAGCTCGTCGCGGTTCGCCGAGCCCTCCCAGACCAGGACCTTGTCGCCCGGCTCGATGCGATGCCCGGCCAGCTCCGTTGCCACGGTGGCCGTCCGACGCTTCGACGGTGACGGGGTGGTCCAGCGCAGGCCTTCCTCGATCGCCGTCGGCAGGAGCGATCGGTCCTCGCGCAGCCGGGCCAGCTCGCCGGGGTGCTGGGTGAGCGCGAGGAGGCTGCCGGCGATGGCGTTGCGGGTGGTCTCGGACCCGGCGGCGAACAACAGGGCGAAGAACGACCAGAGCTCGAGCTCGGTGAGCTGGGGCGGGTCCTCGTCGGGCAGGGTGGCGTGGACCACGACCGACAGCAGGTCGTCGCCGGGGTCGGAGCGCTTCTGCCCGATGAGCTCGGCGCCGTAGGTGAGGAGCCGGCCCTGCGCGTCAGCCGATGCGTCACCGCCCTCGGTGTCGGCGACCTGGCCGAACCCGCCGTCGCCCTCCTTGATGTCGAACCCGGACTCGACCGCCTCCCACAGGTCGTGGCGGTCGCCCTCGGGGACGCCGAGCAGGATGCAGATGGCTTGCATCGGAAGCTCGGAGGCCACGGTGCCCACGATGTCGACCGTCGAACCGGTCCCGGCATCCACCGCGTCGAGCAAGACGCCGGTTCGACGGCGCAGCTCGTCTTCGAGGCGCACGATCCGCTTCGGCGTGAGGCCCGTGGACACCAGCCGGCGGATGCGCCCGTGGCGGGGGTCGTCCATCATGTTGAGCACGAGGCCGGCGACGTCGAGGTCCTGGAGCAGCGTGCCGCCACCGGTGCGGTCGCCGCCCGTCTCCGACGAGTACGTCGATGGGTCGTGCAGCACGGCGAGCGTCTCGGCGTGGGTGGCCACCGACCAGAAGCCCTCGCCGTCGGGCGTGTGCGACGTGGACTGGTGCCACCACACCGGCGCCTCGGCCCGGTGCCGCGCGAACACCTCGTGCGGGAACCCGGCCGCGAACAGGTCGAGGTCGGTCAGGTCGAGGCCCGCAAGGCCCTCGACCGGCGCGTGCTGCTGGTCTCCCACGATGTTCCCTTCCGACGACGCGCGCACCGTAGCGGTGCAACCAACCCGCGGGTCGGACGGTCGGATCCCCGTTCAGCACCGCCTCCTGATCCACGATGAGACCCGTGACCTCTGCTCCGCTCCCTCCGTTCCGCTTCGGCGTCCAGTGCTCGTCGCCGCCCGACATCACCGCCGTCCGCTGGCGTGAGCTGGCCCGCAAGGTCGAGGACCTCGGGTACCACCGCCTCACCGTGTCGGACCACCTCGACGACCAGCTCTCCCCCGTCGCCGCGCTGATGGCCGCGGCCGACGCCACCACCACGCTGCGCATCGGCGCCCTGCTGTTCTGCAACGACTACCGGCATCCGGCCGTGCTGGCCAAGGAGGCCGCCACGCTCGACATCCTCTCGGAGGGCCGCTTCGAGCTGGGCATGGGCGCAGGCTGGATGACCTCGGACTACCTCGCCGCCGGCATCGAGATGGACAAGCCGTCGGTGCGCATCGCCCGGCTCGAGGAGGCCATCGCCGTCGTCCAGGGGCTGCTGTCCGACGGGCCGTGCACCTTCGAGGGCGAGCACTACCGGATCGACGGGCTCAGCGGCTCGCCCAAGCCGGTCCAGCGGCCGGTCCCGCTGCTCGTCGGCGGCGGTGGGCGCAAGATCTTGGAGCTGGCCGGGCGCCACGCCGACATCGTCGGCCTCAACCCCAAGCTGCCCAACGGGGTCATCGACGCGTCGGCCGGTCCCGACGCCACCGCCGAGGCCACCGACCGCAAGATCGGCTGGATCCGCGACGCCGCCGGCGGCCGCTTCGACCAGATCGAGCTCCACACCCGCATCCACCTCGCCATCGTCAGCGACGACCGCCAGGGCATGGCCGAAGCCCTCGCCCCCGCCCTCGGCATCAGCCCCGCCGACGCCCTGGAGTCGCCCCACGCCCTCTGCGGCACCGTCGACCAGATCGCGGACGACCTCCTCGCCCGCCGCGAGCGCCACGGCATCGCCTCGATCGGCCTCAGCCTCGACGCCATGGACGCCATGGCCCCGGTCGTCGCCAAGCTCGCCGGCGCCTGATCGCCGTCCCACCGCTCGAACTTTCGATGCCGGTGGTTGCTCTCCAACCACGATCATCGAAAGTTCGTGGGGGGGGCTGGGTCAGCTGGCGGACGTGATCTGGATCTGTTCGCCGAAGAGCTCAACGACGTCGCCGGGGTGGAGCTGGCGGCCGCGGCGGAGCTCGACCTCGCCGTTGACCTGCGCCTCGCCGTCGGCGATGAAGTGCTTGGCCTCGGCGCCGCCCTCGGCCCAGCCGGCGAGCTGCAGGAGCTGGCCGAGGCGGATCATGTCGTCGACGATCTCGATGGTCCTCACGCCGAACCGACCGGATCCGTCGCGAGGATCGCCCGGACGCCGGCTGCGAAGGTGCGCACGTCGTCCTCGGTGGTGGTGAACGAGGTCATCCAGCGCACGAGCGAGTCGGCCGGGTCCCACTCCCAGAAGAACGACCAGGCCTGGAGCTCGGCGAAGCGGTCCCACGGGATCCGGGCGAACACGGCGTTGGCCT